>JBEKVA010000293.1:0-5608 GCA_049514475.1 Spirochaetia bacterium | reverse complement strand
CTTTTCGAGGAAGCCGAGGCGCTTCTTTCAGGCCGCGTTGATGCGCCGCCCATCGATGCGCGGGTGAAGCTGCAGACTGCCATGGAGCACCTGCGGCTGCTCGCGGGGGCGGCGGGGGAAGAGAAGGCGTGCCGCGACATGAGAAAGCATTTCGTGGCCTATACCAAGGGAATCCCCGGCGGCTCGGTGATCCGCCAGAGCGTCGTCTCCGCGGGAACGATCGTCGAGTACGAGGAGATCGTGGAGAGCTACCTCAGGGTCTAAGGGGCCGGCTTCGGCGGTTCCGCGGCCGTCCCTGCCCCGCTGCTGTCAGCCACGGGGGCCCCGCCCCCGCGCCGCTTCTGTTCCCACCAGCGGATGCGCTTTTCGACAATTTTTTCATACCCGAACTCGGAGGGCACGTAATACTTCCTGCCCGCCAGGCGCGGCGGGAAATACTCCTGGCTCACCACGCGGCCCTCGTGATCGTGAGGGTACAAGTAGCCGTTTCCGTACCCTGCCTTTTTCATGAGCGACGTGACCGGGTTGCGCAGGTACAGCGGCACGGGGTCCGCGCTGAACTCGTGGGCATCTTCCTTTGCCTTGGCGTACGCAGTGTAGAGCTCGTTGCTCTTCGGCGCCGTTGCCAGGTAGACTACCGTCTGCGCAAGGGCGAGGTCCCCTTCGGGCATGCCCAGGAAGTGCACCGCCTCCTGGGCGGCACTGGCCACCACGAGCGCCTGGGGATCCGCCATGCCCACGTCCTCCGAGGCGATGCGCAGCAACCGCCGTGCGATGTACAGCGGGTCTTCCCCACCCTCCAGCATCCGCGCCAGCCAATACAGCGAGGCGTCGGGGTCCGAGCCGCGAACGCTCTTGTGCAGCGCCGAGATGAGGTTGAAATGGCCCTCACCGTCCCGGTCGTAGTCGGGAAGGCGCCCCTGGAAGACAGCCTCAAGCCTCTCGCGGGTGAGGACGATCTGCCCGGCTGTCCCCGCGCCCTCTGCCAGCGCTGATTCCACCAACATTTCCAGCGCGTTCAGCGCCGTGCGACAGTCACCCTGCGCATAGCGGGCGATGATCTCGTACACCTCGGGGGGGCATTCGATCGACTGCTTCCCGTAGCCCCGCTCGGGATCGGCCAGGGCCCGGCGCATCACCTCGCGGATCTCCTCCTCGTCGAGGGTGTCCAGGATGAAGACCCGCGAGCGCGAAAGCAGGGGCGAGACGATGGAGAACGACGGGTTCATGGTCGTGGTGCCGATCAGCGTGATCACGCCCTTCTCCATGTAGGGCAGGAAGGCGTCCTGCTGCGCCTTGTTGAACCTGTGGATCTCGTCGATGAACACGAGGTTCTTCGTGGTGGTCTCGGCTTCCAGCTGCACGAACAGGTCCTTCAGCTCCCGGATGCCCGACACCACGGCGGAGAAGAAGTGGAATGAATAGCCGAAGCGATGTGCGATGATGCGCGCCAGGGAGCTCTTCCCGCAGCCAGGGGGACCCCAGAAGATCAGTGACGGCAGGTGTCCCGAGTCCAGGACGAGCCGCAGCGCCCTGCCCGGGCCGAGGATGCGCGGCTGACCGACGAACTCCTCGATCGTGCGCGGCCGCATACGTTCTGCAAGAGGTTCGCGGGAAGAAGAAGCGACGATCGAGTCATCCATCGCAGCAAGCGTACCACCCTGCCGGGCAGGGGTCAATTCGCCCGGCCGCTCGGCCATCGAGACCGGCTGAATGTCACCGGGTACGGTGACCGGCTGAATGTCACCGGGTACGGTGACCGGATTGACTCTCGGGCGCCGTTCGTGTTTCATTCCGGCGTGGAAGACAGCGAGTCTCTCCGACATCATTGCGGAATTGTCGGTATCTCCTCACGGGAGGAGGTCAATCTGCCGGAGCAGCTCTTCTACGGCCTGTTCTCCCTGCAGCACCGCGGGCAGGAAAGCGCCGGGCTGGCCTACCAGCGCGGCGGCAGGATAACGTCGTACCGCAGCGTCGGCATGGTCACCCAGGCCCTCTCGCACTACCTCGCGGAGAAACATCCCTCGCGGCTGGGCATCGGCCACGTGCGCTACTCCACCCACGGCACCAACAAGCTCGAGAACGCCCAGCCGATCGTCGTTTCCTGCAGCAAAGGAGAGATCTCCCTTGCCCACAATGGCAACATCTCCAACTCCGAGATGCTGCAGGAAAAGCTGATCGCCGAAGGCTCCATCTTCCAGAGCACCTCTGACACCGAGCTTCTCCTCCACATGATTGCCCGCTCGCGGCAGCCGAGCTTCCACGAAGCGCTCCTTGAATGCCTTGCGCAGATCGAAGGCGCCTACTGCTTCCTGATGATGCATGACAACAGGCTGTACGCGGTGCGCGACCCTCACGGCTTTCGGCCCCTGGTGGTCGGCGCCCGGGAGCAGCAGGTCATTGTGGCCTCCGAGACGTGCGCCCTGGACATGTTCCAGGCAAAGGACATCCGCGAGGTCGAGCCGGGGGAGATGCTGATCGTTGAAGGCACGAACATCGTCTCTGAGAAGCTGCCGCACGCCGCGGCGACCTCAACACCGCCCAGCGAGCCTGCCCCGCAACGGGCGCACTGCATCTTCGAGCTCATCTATTTCGCGCGTCCTGACTCCGATGTCTTCGGCCGCTCCGTGCACATGACGCGGAAGAAGATGGGCGAGCTCCTGGCGCGTGATGATACCTTCAAGGCCGACATCGTCATTGCCGTTCCCGACTCCGGCAACAGCGCCGCGCTGGGCTATTCCAAGGCATCGGGCATCCCCCTCGAGCTGGGCCTCACCCGCAATCACTACATGGGCCGCACATTCATCCAGCCCACCACGGCAATGCGCGAGGCGGGCGTGCGGATGAAGCTGCACCCCGTCCGCGAGGCCATAGCGGGAAAGCGTGTCATCGTGGTGGATGACTCGCTGGTGCGCGGCACCACCTCGCGGCAGATCGTGAAGCTGCTGCGCGAGGCCGGGGCGGCCGAGGTGCACCTGCGGCTGTGCTCGCCGCCGCTGCACTTCCCCTGCTTCTACGGCATCGACATACCGACCCGTGAAGAGCTCATCTCCAATCGCCTGGACCCGGAGGGCATCGCGCGGGAGATAGAGGCCGACTCCGTGCGGTTCCTGCCCATCGAAGCCCTGCACGAGTCTGTGGAGAAGCCCGGTGATTTCTGCTACGCGTGTTTCAGCGGCCGCTACCCGACGCCCGTCAGGGACGCCCCGGTGAGCCGCAAAAACTGATGAATGCCACGGGATCGGCCCGAAGGCCGCACCGTGGCCGCGATGAAATGCCACGGAACTCCGCGGAGTACCGCGGAAGCCGTGGCCGCGAGAGGAAGCCATGAAGAGCTACAGCGAGGCGGGAGTCGACATCGACCGCGGCGAGCGTTTTGTCCGGTTCATCAAGAGCATCAGGTCGAAGGCCGTCGATACCGGCATCGGGGGCTTTTCCGCCGCGCTTCCCATCGACACGCTGGGCTTCACCTCCCCCGTGCTCATGACGACCACCGACGGCACCGGCACGAAGCTCCTGGTGGCGCGGAAGCTGGGGCGCTTCGACACCATCGGCATCGACCTGGTGGCCATGAACGTCAACGACCTGCTGGTCTGCGGCGCGCGGCCCGTCGTGTTCCTGGACTACATTGCCTGCGGCAGGATCGATGAAACGCGAATGTACGACATCATGCGGGGCATCGTGCGCGGATGCGAGCTGGCAGGATGCAGCCTGGGCGGCGGTGAGACGGCCGAGATGCCGGACCTCTACGGCGCCGATGACTTCGATCTTGCCGGTTTCGCGGTGGGTCTTGCCGAGAAGAACGCCGTGCTGCCCCGCAAGACCGACATCCGGACCGGGGACGCCATCCTCGGCATCCCCTCCTCGGGGATCCACTCAAACGGCCTCTCCCTGGCGCGCAAGGTCATCCCCGAAAGCGACGTGAAGGCATGGGAAGAGCTTCTCACCCCCACCCTCATCTACGCGAAGGAGATGGCGGCGCTCTTGGGAACCGGAAAAGTCCTCGCCGCGGCACACGTTACCGGCGGCGGTCTTGCCGGCAACCTGCAGCGGGTCATCCCGGACGCGCTCACCCCGCTCTTCAGCTTCGACTGGCCGGTACCCCCCATCTTCGAAAAAATCCAGAGCTGCGGCGGCATTCCCGAAAAAGAGATGAGGTCGGTCTTCAACCTCGGCATCGGCATAGCCCTTATTGCCCACGCGGCGGATGTCGAGCCGCTGAAGAGGGCCGCGCGGGAGGCGGGGTTCCCGCTCCTCTCCATCGGGACGCTGGCATAATGGCGCGCCTCGCCGTCTTCGCGTCCGGCAGGGGCACGAACTTTCTCGCGATTGCCGCCGCACTGGTCGCTGCGCATCGTCACGTCATCGAGTTCCTGCTCTGCGACGTGGAAGGTGCCCCCGTGCTCCAGCGCGCGCAGGAGCTGAAGGTCCCGACGTTTCCCATCAGCTATAGTGGCGTTGCGCGGGAAGCGGTGGAGAAGAAGATCGTGAGGCACCTCGAGCGGCGCCAGGTTGACCTGGTGGCCCTGGCCGGTTTCATGAAGCTCCTCACCCCGTTCTTCATCGACGCTTTCAAAGGGCCGATCATCAACCTGCACCCCACCCTTCTCCCGAAGTACCCCGGGACCCACGGCATACAGGAAAGCTACGCTTCCCCGGACACGGAGCTGGGTATCACCGTCATGCGCATCGACCAGGGGATCGACACAGGGCCTGCCCTGCTGCAGAAATCTTTCACGCGGACAGGAACGGAGAGCCTGGAGGAGATCGAGGCGCGCATCCACGCTCTCGAGTACGAATGGTTCCCCAAGGTGCTGATTGGACTTCTCGACGAGATCGACGGCATGAAGGCCGGCGGCCCCGCCGCAAGGAGGCAGAAATGAATGTGCTGGTGCTGGGCTCAGGCGCGCGGGAGCACGCGCTGGCGTGGAAGCTTTCAAAAAGCAGAGGGGCACCGTGCGTGTTCATCGGACCTGGCAACGCCGGCACCGGGGAGGTCGGCTACACCCTGTCCGAGGTGAATCCCCTGGATTTCCCGACAGTCCTTGCCGCCTGCAGAAAGAACAGGATCGACTGCGTTTTCGTCGGACCCGAGGCGCCGCTTGCCGCAGGCATCGTCGATTACCTCACCGCCGAAGGAATCCCCGCGATCGGCCCGGGGAAAGGTGCCGCGCGCCTTGAGTCGAGCAAAGCATTTTCCAAGGCCTTCCTCCTCAGGAACGGCCTTCCCACGGCGGGAGCGAGGGAGTTCTCCGACCGCGCTGCATTCGAAGCATACCTCAAAGGCAGCGCGGGAAAGCGCCTCGTGATCAAAAAAAGCGGCCTGGCAGCAGGCAAGGGAGTGCTGGAATCGTCGGACATCGGGGAGATGACGGCATTCGGAGGGGCAATCCTGCGCGACGACGCGCTCCTGGTAGAGGAGTTTCTCACGGGGTGGGAGGTCTCGATCTTCGGGGTGAGCGACGGGAAGAGCCACATCGTTCTGCCACCCTGCACGGATTTCAAGAAGGCACTCGACGGAGACGCGGGACCCAACACCGGCGGCATGGGCTCCATCTGCCCGGTGCCGTGGGTCGATCCGGCACTCATGCGGCGCATCATGAGGGAG
>JBEKVA010000292.1:0-5653 GCA_049514475.1 Spirochaetia bacterium | reverse complement strand
GGGAGCCGATGCAGGGCTCGCTCTTTCGGTGACGACATTCGCGGTCAAGACGTATTCCCTGGTCGTGCGCCGCGGCCAGGAGCCGGGTAAGGTGCTCGTCACCGCCGACTGGTCCCCCTGGACGTTCGTCGTCAATGCGGTCCCGCTTCAGCGCGTCGTGCTTCCCGAGTCAGCTCTGATCTCGGCCCCGTGATTTTTTCATTTTATTGACTTTGCCTCCGCGGTACCCTACGATTCGAACGAACGTTCGGGAGTGAAAAAGGAGGAAGAGAGAAATGCGGTGTGCAGGGAAAGTCGCTATCGTCACGGGCGCAAGCCGCGGCATAGGCCGCGCCATTGCCGTTGCCCTGGCTAGGGAAGGGGCCGACGTCGTCGCGGTCGCGCGGACCGCTGAGGCGGCCAGGAAGGTAGCCTCTGAAATAACGGCGCTGGGCCGCACGGCACTGCCCCTCGCGGCGGACCTGAGCAAGTCCGCCGATGCGCAGGCCGTTGTCCGCTCCACCATGGAGAAGTTCGGCACGATAGACATCCTGGTCAACAATGCGGGCATCCATCTCTGTGCCCCGTTCGTTGAAGAGAGCGAGCAGATGTGGACCGAGCTCTTCCGGGTCAACGTGCTGGGCTGCACGTTCATGGCGCAGGCCGTGGTGCCCCACATGATCGCGAAGCATTATGGCAGGATCGTGAACATCACCTCCAAGGCGGCGGTCGTCGGGGAGCAGAATCACGTGGCGTACAGCTCCGTCAAGGGCGCCGTTCTCTCGATGACGCGCGCGCTCGCCGTCGACATGGCGCAGCACGGCATCAGGGTGAACGCCGTTGCTCCCGGCCCGATCATGACCGACATGCTGGTTGCCGCCGTGCCGGAAAAGGCGGTTCAGGACAAGATCGCGGCCGACACGCCGCTGGGCCGGCTCGGACGGGTCGAGGATATCGCCGGGGCCGTGGTGTACCTTGCATCCGATGAAGCTGACTGGATGACGGGCCAGATCCTGTCCGTGGACGGAGGCCTGTCAATACTGAAATAAGAGGGAGGCCGCCATGAAACTCGGCGTGAGCACATGGGCGTACACCTGGTCCGTCGGGTGGGCGGGGAAGACTCCCTCCCATCCGATGGACGCCTCTGCGCTGTTGAAGATCGCCGCGCGCCTGGGCGCGCGGGTCGTCCAGATTGCCGACAACCTGCCGTTGGACACGATCCTGCCCGCGGAGCGTGCACGGGTGAAAGCGCTCGCTGATTCACTGGATATCGCCGTGGAGGTCGGCACTTACGGCATCGCCGACGAGAAGATCGAAACCTATCTCACGATAGCGAAGGACTTCGGATCTCCGTTGTTGAGAACCGTCACCGGCATTGACAAGCTGAAACCCCAGCCCGATGAGCTGATCGCACGCCTTCGGAAACTGCTCCCGAAGCTGGAAAAGGCAAAGACCATTCTCGCCATCGAGAACCACGACCTTTTCACGGCGAAAGCCCTGGCTGGCATCATACGCACCATCGACAGCCCCTTCGTCGGCATCTGCCTGGACACCTCCAACTCCTTCGGCGCCCTGGAAGACCCCGATCGCGTCATGGACATCCTTGGCCCGCTTGCCGTCAACGTGCACCTCAAGGACATCGACATCGAGCGCTTGCCGGATACCGACCTGGGCTTTTACGTCGTGGGCGCCGAACCGGGCGTCGGACGGCTGAACATCGAGGACCTGGTGAAGCGGCTCCGCGGGTTCGGCAAGGATCCCAACGTCATCATCGAGCAGTGGGTGCCGCCGGAGAAAACCATCGAGGACACGGTGGCCAAGGAGCAGGCCTGGGCGGAACGCGGCTTTCGCCGGCTGCGCGCGCTGATACCCGACTAGCGCCGCTGCGGTACGCCGCTAGCGCCGCTGCGGTACGCCGCAGCGTCAAGGCCCCCGTCAGGAGGCGCTGCTGTACGCCTCCTGCAGCCCCCTGATGTCGAGCTTCCTCATCTGCATCATCGCCTGCATGACCCGCTGCGAACGGACAGGGTCTGCATCGCCCAGCATCTCCCCGAGCACGGTGGGCACGACCTGCCATGACACGCCGTACTTGTCTTCCAGCCAGCCGCACTGTCCCTTCGATCCACCGGCGGAGAGCTTCTCCCACAGCGCGTCCACCTCCTGCTGCGTCCTGCAGTCCACGAAAAGTGAAAAGCCCGGCGTGAAGGAGAAGTCGTGCTCCCGGTTGCTGTCCATGGCCATGAATTCCTGGCCTGCCAGCCTGAAGCGTGCGTGCTTCACGGTCCCCTCGGCGCCCGGCTCCCCCGCGGCGTATTTCGCCACCTGCTCGACCTTCGAGTCCTTGAACAGCGAGCCCCAGTACCCTATTGCGTCCTCGGTCTTTCCATGCTGCCTGCCGACGAACATGAAAAACGGAGTGACCGTCGCAGCCGGGCCGCCGAGATTCAGCTGCCAGGAGAGACCGTACCTGTCGGAAACCCACCCGAACTTCTCGCTGAAGGGATACTTCTGCAGCTCCATGAGGACCTTTCCGCCCTCGGAAAGCTTCTTCCAGGCGGCATCGATCTCCTGGGCGGTTGTGAAGCTTGCAAACATCGACAACGAGGGGGTGAAGCTGAATTGGGGCCCGCCGTTCAGCGCCATGAAGCTTGTGCCTTCAAGCTCGAAGGTCAGTGTCATGACGGTGCCCTTGGGCCCGGGACCGGCGTCCCCGTAACGGCGAACCGCGCCCATTTTCGAGCTCCTGAAGAGAGACATGTACAACCTCGCCGCCTCTTCGGCCTGCGTATCGAACCACAGAAACGGTGTGATCTTCTGCATTGAAGCCCTCCTGATACCATGAATGTACTCAGAGGGTTTCCCCGGGGGGACGTGCAAATCCGTCAATCTCGGGGGTCGAACGCGACATCCTTCGCCGCAATCGTTGCCGTGCGCGCCGGTGCACGCACTGTGATGCAGCCGCGTGCGCCAGGGGCCCCTTTTACTTTTCAGCCCGACCACTTCGTGCCGCGCAGGTCCTTCCAAGGACCGCCGTCGGCGTAGCGTTCGGGATACAGCACCTTTGGTCGGGGGTCCTCGGCCACGTCGAGCTGAAGCACCATCCACTTGGGGTAGGGCACACCGGGATCCGAGGCCTTGTCCAGCTGCTGGATGTCAGCCTCAGAAAGGACGAGGTCCACTGCCTTGATGTTGTCCTCGAGGTTCTCGGGTTTTCTCGCCGCGATGATCACGCTGGAAACCGCCGGCCGGGAGAGCGTCCATGCCAGTGCCACACGGGCGCAGCTTGCCCCATGACGGCCTGCCACTTCCTTCAGGGTGTCAACCACCCGCCAGCCCATCTCTTTGTCGAAGGGCACGAACTGGCCTGCTTCGGCGAACCGCGTACCGCCCGCGGGCTGGCTGGTGCGGGTGTACTTGCCGGCGAGGAAGCCGCCCGCCAGGGGGCTCCACACGAGGACTCCCAGGTTGGCGTATTGGGCAAAGGACTGGAACTCGTGCTCGAGTCCCCTGCCCACCAGGCTGTAGTACATCTGCGCGGTGGCGTATTTCTCCAGGCCCATGCGCTCCTGCAGGGAAATGGCCGTCGCCGCCTGCCAGGAAAGGTGGTTGCTGAGGCCGATGTAGCGTGTCTTTCCCTGGCGCACCAGGTCATCGAGGGTGCGCAGCGTTTCCTCCAGCGGCGTGTTGCTGTCCCACCCGTGCACCTGGTAGAGGTCCACGTGGTCGGTCTGCAGCCGCTTCAGGCTGGACTCGATGCCGCGCATGATGTTCACCCGTGTGGCCCCGCTCCTGTTGAAGTTCTCGCTCATGGGGAGGCGGCATTTGGTGGCAAGCACGATCTCCTCCCGGACGCCTTTCAAGGCGTTGCCAAGGAGCGTCTCGCTCTCCCCCTGGCTGTACACGTCTGCGGTGTCGATGAAGTTGATCCCCCGATCCAGGGCGAGCTTCACCATCTTCGTGGTGGCCTCCTGGCCGAGGTTTCCCATGTTCATCTTTCCGCCGAACTGCATGGTGCCCAGCGCCACCTCGCTCACGATCACACCCGTATTTCCAAGCCTTCGGTATTTCATGAGTGTTTTTCCTTTCTGCGTCGATAATAACGCGGCCGGCGGCGGCTGACAACGTTTGCGCTTACGAGGAGGCCCCGTTATAGCGGCGAAGCCCGGCCCGCCAGAGAAGCCTGGCGGCGATGAACAGCCCGGCGGCGAGCGCCCATGCACCCGCGAGGCCCTTCCAGCCCAGGCGGCCCGCGAGCGCCTGCGCCGGCACGGTGACGGCAAAGGCGATGGGCACCACGAAGGTGAGCGCGAAGCGCAGCCACCCGGGGTAGATGCTCACCGGCCATCGGCCCGCTTCGTACATGCTCTGGAAGATCATCAGGATGTTCTCCACCCGCACGAGCCAGAACGCGGTGGAGGCCAGGATCACCCAGAAGCTGTAGACGATCAGAGCGCCGGCAACCAGGGCGGCGGCGAATGCCAGCGCCTGCCAGGGACCGAAGGCCGCTCCCAGGCGGGCCAGCGCAACCGCGATCACACCGATTCCCAGGCCCACGTCGGTGAGCTGCCAGATGTCCACCCTCTGCATGCTCACCAGGAACTGGGCGTCGGCGGGCTTTGTCAGCGTGAAGTCAAGCGTCCCGTCGCGGACACTCTCGATGAGCTGCTGCAGGCTGGGCTGGATCACCAGCCTGATGGTCCCGCCGACGAGGAAGAATATCCCCACCAGCGCGAGAACCTCATCGGGCTTCCAGCCCCCGAGGGTGCTCGTGTAGGAGAAGATGATGGCAAGCCCTCCGATGGCGGTCCCCAGCTCCAGCGCCGATTCCAGGAGCTGGAAGAAGAAATTGGCCCGGTAGGCGAGCTCGCTCATGGCGCCAATGCGGAAGAAGGTCCACAGGAGCCGCAGGTACTTCATGCACCCACCATCCTCATGCCCCTACCGCCGAATAGACCCGTACACCGGCGCGCCACACCAGGCGCAGGAGCAGCAGGCAGAGGGCAAGCCAGGCGCACTGCACCCCGCTGCCGAGAAGGGCCTGCGGAAAGCTCACGCGTCCCAGCAGCAGCTCCACGGGAAAGCTGGTTGTCCATCGGAAAGGAAGCACGGCGGCAATGACCTGCAGGGGCCGGGGCAGGAGGGTGAGGGGCGCCATCTGGCCGGAGAAAAACAGCAGGGCAATGAAGTACGCCTGGTTGACCGCGCTGACACGGGTTGTCCAGAAGGCGGCAAGCGCCAGCGTCCACTCCAGCAGGAACCTTACCAGGAAAGCGAGAAACAGCACGGGAAGGAAAGCGGCGATGGCCCAGGGCGCCGGTGAAAGGGAAGGACGGAAGAGAACGGCGAGCACGGCAGCCGCGATAAGAATCAGGGGCAGGGTGACGACCTTGGAAGACACGTTGTCGGCGAGGTCGGAATGTATGGGATGCACGGGGCGCAGGAGCGCCAGGGAGAGACTGCCATGGCGCACCCGGTACTCGTACTCCCACATGATCCACGTATAGGTGACGTGGTTGACCAGCATGAGGAGGATGAAGTAGGCGGCGAACTCGGCCGGCCCATAGCCGCCGACGCTTCCCCCGCGGGAGCTGGACACTGCCGTCCAGACCACCAGGTAGATCAGCGGCTCCAGCACGTGGCCGATCAGCCAGATCACCAGGGAGGCCCGGTACTG
>JBEKVA010000291.1:0-5662 GCA_049514475.1 Spirochaetia bacterium | reverse complement strand
GTCCTTGTCCGAGGCGATGTTGTTGAACTTGAGGTTCCGCTCGGTGAACATGGCGCTCATGTTGTGATTGATGATCATCTAATCCTCCTTGAATGTGGGCGACCGGACGTCCTTGTCCGGGCGAGATCCTGTTTCAATGCTCGGTCGATTCTGAAGGTCCTTGAGGGAAATCTGCCAGGTTCCCCTATGCCTCACGGCTCCTCGCACAGTACGCGCGTTCCGGGTATATTCAGACCAATGAGGAAGTCCCGCTACCGCCAGGTCCTGCGCTTCTTCACCCGCGTGATGATCAACGAGATCGCCTGGGATTTCGTCCTGCCCAAGCTCGGCCTGGGGGCCCTGTCGCGGCGCACGCGCGCCGCCCGCATGCGCAGGATCGCCATTGCCTTCCGCGCCCTTGCCATCCGCATGGGGGGCGTGCTGATCAAGGTGGGGCAGTTCCTTTCCTCCCGCCTGGACGTGCTGCCGCGCGAAATCACCGCCGAGCTCTCCGGGCTGCAGGACGAGGTCGGCGCCGAACGCTTCGAGGCCATCAGGGGCGAGGTGGAGGCTGAGTTCGGGGTGCCGCTGGGGCAGAAGTTCCGCCAGTTCGATCCCGTTCCCCTGGCATCGGCATCCATCGGGCAGGTCCACAGGGCGCTCCTGCAGCCCGCCCCGGGAGAGACAGCCTCGAGCGTGCCCGTCGTGGTGAAGGTCCAGCGGCCGCGGATCCAGGAGATCGTGGAAGCGGACCTGGCCGCGATAAAGGTCGTCGGCGGATGGCTTCAGCGCTTCAAGACGGTGAGCCGGCACGTGAACGTGCCCGCCCTCATCGAGGAGTTCAGCCGCTCGCTGTACGAGGAGATCGACTACCTGCTGGAGGGGAGGAACGCGGAGCGCTTTGCCGCGAACTTCACCGAGCGGCGGGACATCATCGTGCCCGCCGTCGTCTGGAGCCACACGACGCGCCGCGTGCTCACCCTGCAGGACGTCGGGGCCATCAAGATCACCGACTACCAGGCGATCGAGGAGGCGGGCATCGACAGGTCCGCGGTGGCCAACAGGCTTCTCGACGTGTATCTCAAACAGGTGTTCGAGGACGGGTTCTTCCACGCGGATCCCCATCCCGGCAACCTTTTCGTGCTGCCCTCCGCCACCCGGCGCGGAGCGGGCTGGAAGCTGGTGTTCGTCGATTTCGGCATGACGGGCACCCTGTCCGCTGATTCATTTGCAGGGCTGCGGGAGGTCCTCCTGGCGGTGGGCACGCGGGATGCCGCGAGGCTGGTGCGCGCCTTCCAGACGCTGAACGTTCTGCTGCCGGACGCCGATCTGGACCTGCTGGAACGGGCATGCCAACGCGTGTTCGACACGCTGTGGGGCAAGTCGACGCGGGAGATAATGCGGATGAGCAACACCCAGTTCCGGGTGTTCGCCGACGAGTTCGGCGACCTGCTCTACCAGATGCCCTTCCAGGTGCCTGAAAACCTCATCCTGCTGGGCCGCTGCGTCAGCATCCTCTCCGGCATGGCAAGCGGCCTGGATCCCGATTTCAGCGTGTGGAACGGCCTGGCCCCGTACGTGGAAAAGCTCATGCGGGAGGACGGGCAGAGCGGCGCGCGCTTGGTCTTCAAGGAGGTCGCCGCCATGGGCCGGCTGCTCCTGGGCCTGCCGCGCCGTCTGGACACCCTCGCCGCGCGCCTGGAGCAGGGAAGGCTCGAGGTGCGCGTGCCCGAGATGAAGGCGCACGTGGGCCGGCTGGAGAGGGGAGTGCGCAAGCTCGCCGGCTCCATCATCTTCGCCGCCGGGATGCTTGCCGGCACCGAGCTGTTCATCGCGGGACACCTGTCCCTAGCGCTCGGTCTCGCCGCCGTTGAGCTGGCCCTCCTTGTGTGGATCGTGTTCGGGCGATGAGCGCGGGGGGCTACGGTGTGGTTTTTTTTTCGATCCGCTCTATGGCGGCGTCCAGCAGGCTCCGCATTGCGAGCAGCATCTCTCTGTGAGCCGCCCGGCGATGCTCGATGAAGCCGTGGGGAATGAGTTCTTCCCAGCTCATGTGCATCGAATTGCGCGCCGCCTTCACGTGCTCGCGCGCCTCTTTCACCTTGGAACCGGCCTCCTCGGCCTGTGTCGTCTTTTCCGCCATGTCGCACCTCCTTGAAAAAGGTAGGAGCTTCCCCCGGGGGAGTCAAGGTGGCGAGGGATAACAAAATATTATCCTCCATTCATTTCGACGCTATTGAAGCTGCCTTTAAGGGCGGATAGTATCTTTGTCTGATGAAAATTATGACGATTGCCCTTTGGTGTGCCCTGATTCCGCTCGTCTCCGGGGCCGCGCAGGTAACGGCTCCCGTCATCACCCTGGCGCAGTCACTCGATGCGGCCCTTGCCAACGGTGACGATGCGAAGATCCTGAAAGCGAACCTGGCCGTCGGAAGAGCGCAGCACGAGGAGAACGTGTCGAAGAATGCCTTCACCCTGGATGGGTCCGCCGGGGCAGGGTATAACTATCCTGCAGGCGATCCCAAGATCCTCACCAACTACCAGACCCCCCTTGCGCTCAACGACGTCTCTGCCCAGGGCGCACAGGTCGGCGTCGGGGTGAACGGCCCCCTCACGAGCGTTCTCGTGAGCGCTTCGCCCTTCATCCCACCTCTGCTGAACACGCTGAACCCCGATACGGCCGGCGGCCTGGGACTGAGCCTCACCCAGACCCTGTGGAATGGATATGCCGGCGGGCCCACACAGGCAACGGTGGACAAGAGCCTGCTCTCCCTCCAGGGCAAGCAGCTCTCCACCGACGCGGGCATGCTCAACGTCGTCTACCGCGTGAAGCAGGCCTATTTCACCATGTTCGACGCCCAGCTCAACCTCCAGTCGACGCAGCAGGTGCGCGACAGGCAGAACGCGCTCCTGGAGCAGCTCACGGCGGTCTACAACCTGAAGCAGTTGAGCGATGTCGACTTGAAGACCGCGCAGATCAATTCCCGAAGCGCGGAGCTCGACGTCCAGAATGCCGATCACAACCTGCGCCAGGCGAGGATTCAGCTCGCGATCCTGATGGGTCGGGAGACGACCCAGGAGTTTTCGGTGGCGCAGCCTGACGCGCAGTCGCTGCCAGCCTCCACCCTCCAGGAAGCGATCGCGCAGGCCTTCGATCATCGCGTGGATATCAGGCTGGTGGAGCTGAACAGGAAGTCGAACGCCGTGGACCTCGCGCTTGCGCGAGGACAGGCCACCCCCACGGTGAGCGTCACTGGCGGCGTTAATGAAATCGTCGATTATAACGGGTTCACCTCGGCGTGGTACGCGAATCTCGGTCTGCGCGTGTCTTTGCCGATCCTCGATGCCGGGGCCGTGCGGAACCTCGTCGACGCGGCGCTCCAGCAGGATCAGGCATACGCGGTCCAGGAGGCGCAGCTCCAGAAGAGCATCACCGCGGCGATCCAGAACGATTGGGAAAACGTGCAGCTCCAGAATGATCGCGTCGAGCTTTCCAGACTCACGGCGGAGAATGACGACCAGATCGTTGAAGTCTACAAGATCCAGCGTCAGACCGGCACGGCGTCCACCCAGGACCTGTTGACGGCCTCCGTCAACGCCGCGAACGCGCACACAGCCTACGTGCAGGCACAGAACGCCGCCCAGCTCGCCGTCCTGCAGCTCTTGAGCGACATGGGATACTAGGAGATGAGAATGAACTCACGAAGGAAAATAACGCGATTGCTGCTCTCTGCGTGGATTCTTCCGCCGCTGATCGCCCTCGCGGGCTGTGGTCCGAGCGCCGATCCCCAGAAGCCGGCCTCGGCGCAGGCCCCGGCAAGCGCGTCTGCCGCAGGACCGCAAAGGCAGGCGGGGCACGCGTTTGCCGCCATTCCCGTGCTTGCAGTTCCCGTCCATGTCGGACCTCTCACCGCCTCCAACGATACCTCGGCAAGCATTGCTCCCCACATGCAGAGCATCGTCGCCGCGCAGGTTGCAGGTGTCGTGGTGCGCGTGGTTCACCTGGCGGGAGACTGGGTGAAGGAAGGCGAGCCTGTTGTCACTCTCGACACGGCACAGCTGAAGCTTGCCGTTGCCTCTGCCCAGTCGGCCCTGGACAACGCAAAGATCAACTACCAGATCGGGGAGGACAACGCCAGCACAGACAATCCCAAACTGACGCTCCAGCTCCAATCCGCCCAGTCCGCGCTGGACAGCGCTCAGAAGAACTATGATTCTCAAAAGGCTCTCCTCGACGTCGGGGGAGCCCCCGCATCGGCGGTGGACACCGCGAAGAGCCAGCTTCAGCAGGCCCAGGCGAACCTCCAGGCTGCCCAGACCGCGCTGGAGCAGAACAAGAAATCGGACATCTGGACGCTCCAGCAGCTGCGGCTGGCCATCGACCAGGCCCAGGTCCAGCTCCAGACGGCCAGGCTCAATCTCGACTACGCCTCCATAAAAGCTCCCTACGCCGGGCAGATTGCCGCGGTCAGCGTGAACCCGGGCATGTACGTGAGCCAGAACACGCCGGTGTTCACCATCGTGAGCACCGCGGAGGAGATCCATTTCAACGTGCCGCCTGCCGATGTTCGAAGTCTGCCCGTCGGAACGGTCGTCCAGTTCTTATACATGGGCCAGAGGTATCCGGTGAAGATCAGCCAGGCGGCCTCGGCGCCGATCAATGGAGTCGTTCCCATGGTGACGGACGTTCCCCGTTCCTTCGCCTTGCCCTATGGCTCCGTGGGCACCGTGTCCTACTCGATTATGATCGCGCGGGGCGCCATCGTTCCCATAGCCGCCCTGCAGACAAACGAAGACCAGAACTACGTGTTCGCCGTCGTGAATGGGAAGGCAGTCATCCGCAATATCACGATTCTCGGCCAGTCCGAGACGAGCACGGTGGTTTCCGGTGTCGAGGAGGGGGCCCAGGTCATCATGAACCCTCCGCCGGGGCTCCTCGAGGGCGTCAACGTCAAAATCCAGAGCGCATCGTCTGCGACGCCGCAGGCCGCCGCGCCGGCCAAACCGTAGAGGGACGGGCGTATGAAAACGCTGCAAAGCTTCGAAACCAAGATTTTCAACAAGATCAATCCGCTGGTCGGCTTTTCCGTCCGACGATACGTGCTGGCCGTCGGTATTTTCATAGCGGTCCTGGTCTTCGGAATCGTGTCCCTGCGCGGGCTCGGCGTCGATCTTCTGCCGGATATCCAGATCCCCGCGGTCGTCGTGAAGACCGTCTACCCGGGCGCGACCCCGAGCGTCATGGACCTGCAGGTCACGCAGATCATCGAGAACGTGGCCTCCTCGATCAGCGGCATCACCGACATCAATTCTCGAAGCTCCCTCGGGCTGGGGATCTCAGTCTTCACATTCGACCCGAGCACGGACAAGTACGCGGACGCCAACCAGGTGGCGACAGCGGTTTCATCGGCCATCGGCACCCTGCCGAAGAATGTCACGCCGCCGACGATCCAGACATTCGACCCCAACTCCGCTCCCGTTATCCAATTCGGCCTTTCGGGACAGGGGGTGAATCTCGCGGACATCAGCGACTACGTGCAGAACGTCCTCGGACCGAGCATCGAGCGCGTCGACGGCGTGGCCACCGTGCTGACCGACGGCGCGCCGACCAAGCAGTTCACCGTGCTTCTGGACCCTGACAAGCTTCGCTACTACAACCTGCGGGCCCAGGACGTCGTCAACG
>JBEKVA010000290.1:0-5679 GCA_049514475.1 Spirochaetia bacterium | reverse complement strand
CAAAGTAGGGTAGGGAGCCCTTTTACTCCCTGATATCGATCGACTCGTTCCACAGCCGCTGCCATTCAGTGGCGTATGCCTCGGCGATTGAAGGTAAGTTCCATAGCACAATGGCATTCTCAGCATTGTGCTTGATGGCGGCCGTGGTGTAGTTGAACCTACATTCCGCAGGTTGAAAATGGACTTCTAGTGAATTAACCGATCTGTTGATCGGGTGCCTAACGTTGGCTTTCGATGTAGAGCACAGAAAGCTTCTTCATTTCCTCTAGGATCTCCTCTACTCTTCGATAGTTCTGAATGTACTCTCTGCAGAGCTCTGCCTGGTGATCGGTGAGATTGCGGGTAACGGTCTTGGAGGCAACCTTGCGCGTCCAGCGGAGATATGGGCCGTGCAGAGCATTCTTGTCAGTGGCGCAGGCGCAGCCCGGCCTTCCGCACTTGTGGAAAACCGACAAGACGGAACCGGTGCAGATCAGGCCGGTCTGCGCCAGCTCTTTTCTCAACTCAGCGAATTTCCTCATGAGCTCGTCGTTTTTCATAGAAAGTGCTTGATCTCTTTCGACAAGTAATATATACTCCAAACGCTAATTCGTCAAGTCTCATGGGGAGGGGAAACATTATGGCGGACGCCGATCGACTCGTGCTGGAGTCAAAAACCGTCGGACCTTTGCCGATCATCAACCAGTTCATCGACCGTATGGGGCTGTCTGAGATCCTCGAGGCACACTTGCCCTCGCGAGCCTCCCAAAAGCTTCCTCCCTCTCAGGCGATCCTCCTGTTTGTTAGAAACATCCTCATCGAACGTCAGCCGCTGTATCAGCTGGGTGAATGGGCTGGCTCCTATGACCCGCTTCTCATCGGATTGGAAGCTGCCACTGCGACGGTGCTCAACGACGATCGGGTCGGACGGAGCCTTGACGTACTCTTTGATGCCGATCGGGCCACCTTACTCACCAGGATTGTCCTGAAGGTGATTCAAGAGTTTTCCATCGATCTGTCACAGCTGCACAACGACTCCACTACCGTCACGGTTTCTGGGCAGTATGCCTCCCCGCGCTCACGGCGGAAAGGCAAAAGCTCGATTGCCCTGGCGCACGGGAAAAATAAGGACTTTCGTCCCGATTTGAAGCAACTGCTCTTCAGCCTCACCGTCAGTCGCGATGGGGCGGTGCCGGTGCACTACAAAGCCTTCGACGGCAACACCACCGATGATCGAACCCATATTCTCATCTGGGAGAGTCTGCGGCGCATCGCCGGCAGGAGCGATTTCATCTACGTCGCCGATTCCAAGCTGTGCACCCGCGAGCAGATGTCCCACATCACCACGGAGGGAGGCCGCTTCATCTCGGTGATGCCCGACACGCGAAAGGAATGTGGGTGGTTTTACCAGTGGAAGCACACGCATCCCGTCGAGTGGAAGCCGTTGCTGAAAAGGCGAGACTACCGCAATTATGGCCGTTCGCATCGCTATCGTGGTTTTGAGTCTCCGCTTCCCTCGGAGGAGGGGTTACGAATCCTCTGGATCGCCAGCAGTCAGAAAAGAGACCAAGACATCCAGGTACGACAAACCAGGATCGACAAGACCATTCAAGCCCTGGATACGTTGAAGACAAAGATTGCCTCGCGTCGGTGGTGGACCAAGGAGCGCATCGGCAAGGCGGTAAGTGACATCCTGGCAAAATACCGCTCGGAGAAATGGTTTGCCTGGAAGATGGTTTCCACCGAGGCGGTCACCTTCAAACACAAAGGTAAGGGACGGCCGGGCAAGAACAGCGAGTATAGAAAGATCGTCAAACAGACGTGGTCCTTTGAAGCTTTGCCCGACCCGCGTGCCATCCAGGCGGACTCCGAAAAGGACGGTATCTTCCCGCTGATTACCAACATCCCTGCGGCAGAAATGACCATGAAAGAGATCCTCTTAAAATACAAATACCAGCCCTACATCGAGAAACGGCATCAGCAATTCAAGACGGTCTTCAGTTCTGCTCCCGTTTTTCTGAAGCTACCGCATCGCATCGAAGCCCTGATGTTCGTCTATTTTCTCGTTCTTCTTCTTAATGCCCTCATCGAGCGGGAGCTACGCCTCTCCATGGCGAAATCAGGTGTCTCATCGCTGCCGTTGTATCCCGAGCAACGCAGGTGCAAGTTCCCGACTACATCCAGGCTTATCGAGTTGTTCAGGAATCAAAGAAAACATTCCCTGAAGGAAGGACCGAAGCAAGTCCGTCTGTTCTTTGACCCCCTCATAGAAATTCAAGAGACCGTCCTCGATCTTTTGAAGATCTCGAAGAAAGACTACACGGGGTGAACCAATCCATCAAAATGCCGCAGAACTGCAATTTCAACCTGCGGAATGTAGGTACCAGTACTCGACCGTTGGCCTTTCCATTGGCCTTCGCGCAAGAGCAGGGTTAGAGGTTTTTGATTTCTGACATTTGGTCGAGACTTTAGCTGTCTTGGCGCCGAAGCCCCAAAATCAGCCCGCCGGGGGATTCGCCGCCAGATCATGATCCTGCCTACCGTGCACAAGCGGTCTCCCTAGACTGCACACATGGTCCTGTGTTTGACAACGGGTGTATGATTCGAGAAAGTCCATTTGGTTGATTTCTTACAGCCTGCCCCACATCCAACAGCCAATCGAAAGACGAAGGAGGAAGTTATGACGACAAAGAGACCGACGGTGTTTCTTCTGCTGCTAATGATTCTTGTTACGGCTGTTCAGGCGATTCCTGCCCAGAAGGTGACAATTCCGGTTCAAACAAAGTCGGGCGAGCTATTACAGCTGCCGGGCCTCATGCATAAACCAGACGGTGCAGGTCCCTTCCCTGCCGTCGTTATGCTTTGCGGGAGCGGCGGCTATGCAAACGAGCCAGATGCAACGCAACAGTTCACTTGGGCCGAGAGGCTAGTCTAGTCGGGTGGGGATATGCTGCTTTGCAGCTGGATAGTTTCACCCCGCGGGGATACCCGAACGGCCTATGCGCCAATGGGTTCGACAATGGAGGAATGGTGGATGACATCATGAGGTCTAATGACGCATTTGCAGCAAAGACGTACCTGTCTGCACTCCAGTTTGTCGATTCCAAGAACATTGCTGTCATAGGCTGGGGGCATGGGGGATGGGCTGTAACGAAAATCATCGAAGGGTACGTGCGAGATAAGAAGGTAAGTCCCTTCAAGGCCGCTGTCGCTTTCTATCCCTTCTGCAACAGTCTGATAGAGCCTGATACTCCAGTTCTTGTTCTGATTGGAAAGAAAGATGACTGGTCTCCCGCGTATTTGGCTGAGCGGCTAAAGGAACAGTACAGGGGAAAAAACTGGAAACCCGAATTCTCACTAACCGTATATCCAAATGCATATGATGCCTTTGATTACGAAATGACGCCGCCAGGGGGTAAGGATTTCCTGAGTCACCACCTCGAGTACGATCCCGAAGCTACTTCTGATGCCATAGCTCAGACCAAAGCTTTTCTGGCAAAGTATTGCTTGGCGAAGTAGCGCACATTGAGTCAGCGAGCGCTTGCGATCATCTACGGCCCCGTGGGCAGAGGGGAACCTGCCTACGAGGCCTCAATGGATGATTGCCACATCCACATAGGCCAGAATCTGCCGCTGTCCGAGAGGGTAATGTCCTTTCAAGCTGTTCGAAAGGTCAAGTCCCATTTTCTACATATAAATCTTTCTTGGCCATAACATAGAGTTCAGTTGCCGCCCCGAATAAGAACGCTATGCGCCCCTTCGACGGACTGGATTCTTTCTCAACAGGCCGCTCCCCGGCGGACAACTGCAACGATTTGTTATGTTCAACCCGACTTCCCAAGAGTCTGGGAGCCTAGATACTCTGCGGGACTGGTCACTCGAAGCCGGCCCTTGGGATAGTGCTTTGCGTTACGGGTGATCAGCGTTTCAATTCCGTTTCCTTCCGCACAGTGCAGTTGGATACTATCCTCGAAGTCCCGGTGTGGCGCCGCAAGAGCAGCGTCTATCATTGCCTCGTCAATGGGTACAATCCCAACCATTCTTCGTAGGGAACGCAGCTTCCCGAGTGAGTATTCTCTACCCCGTGCCTTAGCAAGGATGTAGTTCATGTTTGCCATAACCACCGGCGATGTGAAACAGCCTGCTTTGCTTCGCCTTAGGTCTGTTAAGAGACGCAGAGCTACAGAATGATGCGGCTCCCATTCCAGAAACACATCCAGCAATACGTCAGCGTCAATGAAAACCTTAGTCATGAACGTACTTCTCCTTCAGGTACTGATACTTGGCGTCCTGAAGGTTGGGTAGGTCCTTTAGCCTTATGCGGTCAGATAGCTCCATCACTTCCGGATCGATGTCGTCCGCGTTAGCCATCTGCCGTGAGATGTGGTCCAAGTAGCTGGTGACTATCTGCGAAAGGCTCTGTTTATGCGTTCGAGCGAACAGCTTGGCTCTCTGTACTACCCGCTTATCGACACTTAAAGTCAGTTTCGTGGTCATCTATCGCTCCCACGTATACAGATACTACGCTGGATACGTATAGTCAAGTCCTTCATTCCCATCCGCTCAGATCGGTGCCGATTTGCCGCAAGCGCTGTAGACGGCTCTCGGCTCGCTGCTTGTCCAGCATCAGGCGGGCAACAGCATGACCTCAATCCGACGCATGCTTGCCTTGTTGAACATAACATAGAGTTCAGTTGCCGCCCCGAATCAGACCGCTATGCGCCGGCTCGACAGACTGCATTAACACTCAACGGGCTGCACCCAGGCGGACAACTGCAACGATTTGTTATGCAGGTCTCGTTACGAAAACAGCCCTCAGTTCCACAGATCCTTTGGCGTGGAAACGACGCTCGCGCTCGTCAACTCGAGCTCGTTGTTGTCTTGGTCCTATAGAACGTAATCAGGTCCGTCCCAATCGGTTTTGACCCAACCTGGCGCAACATTGTGACTATCTGGCCCCGATGGTAGGAGGAATGGTTAATCAAGTGCTGCATCTGCTGGAACAAGGGTTCTGATTGCCTATTGCCTTTAAGATCGTTATAAGACAGAAAGCCGTTGAGCTTTGCGTCATCCAGGCTTTCGAAGTAGCTGTCCAAATTGGTCTGATACTCCTTCCAGTGACTTTTCAAAGACTCAAGGCTAAGTATCTCACGAGTAGTAGCAGGCGATGGGGCCGAACTCCCTTTCCATCTTTGAAGCCAGATCATATTTGATCCGTAGATGTGCACCAAGGTTCCGTGTATTCCACCGTGGCTAGATCTGAGATCTTCGAGGTACTTGTTCGCTGGAACCGATGAAACAGATTCCAACGTTCGGTCGGTCGCCCATGTGTCGTAGTCGAACAAGGTGCGAATGTCTTTGATCATCATACGACAAATCTGCTATTGCATCGTCGATTGGTCAATGGCTTTTCGAAGTCCCTTGGCCGCGACGGACAAGTCAACTTTGATCACGATCCACCGCTGTCGGCTAACCTTAGGCCTCGGTACGGGGAGGATGGATCCGGTCAGTCAGAGCATCGGCGCGGCAGCGACCAAACAAGTCCTTCACCCGCTCAAGCCAAGAACGTTGACCCTGCATAACATAGAGTTCAGTTGCCCCGCCGCATCAACCCCACGTTATTTGGAATTGCCGGGCTGCATCCATCGACTCAGGCGTCCTCTTAGGGGACAACTGCAACGATTTGTTAGACGGGCTTCG
>JBEKVA010000289.1:0-5694 GCA_049514475.1 Spirochaetia bacterium | reverse complement strand
GTTCTCTTTCACGAATTGCTCGTCGGAGAGCCACGGGTAGGCGCTCATCACCCTGTCGATCTCCCCGGCCTGCCCCGGGGAGAGGTCCTCGGCGGGATCCAGGCACCATCGACCCTGCAGAAGGCCCTGGCGCGCCAGCACCTCGTTGATGCCCGCAATGCAGCCGACAAAGCCGTTGGCGGCATCGAAGAAGGCGGCGTTCGCGTCGGTGACCTCGGCGGCCAACCCCAGAATTTCCGTCGGCACTGGCGCGCCGGAGTGAACGATCGCCTTGATCTTCTCGAGGAGCTGGACTGCCGCCCGGGTCCCCACTGCCCAGTGGCCCAGCAGGCCGCCGCGATAGCGCACCTCCACGGTGCGCCCGCCCACCGCATAGCGGTACGGGGTCAGCAGGTCGCTGATGATCGAATCGTCGTTGCCCGTGTACAGGACCACCTCCTCGTGCCGGCCCGATTCGGCCAGGGCGCGCGCAACATCGATGGTCTGGTAGCGGTTGAAGGGCGCCACCTTGATTCCCGCCACATTCTCTATTTCCAGGAACAGCCGCCAGAAGGCGGCGCTCAGCGGGATCCCTCCCGCGGCCTGCTGGAGATAGAAGCCGAACAGGGGCAGCACCTTCGAGACCTCGCGGCAGTGGGCGGCCAGCTCCGCCGCCGTCCTGCCTTTTGCCCACCCCAGGCTGAGGAGCACCGCATCGTAGCCCAGGCTCGCCGCGGTTTCCGTCTCTTTGACCGCCTGCGCTGTCGGGCCAATGGCGCCCGCAATCTTCAGCACCCGCCTTCGTGCTCCCTTTTCGAAGGCAGCCATTTCCTCCGCGGCAAGGGCAAGCACGGGCCTATACAGGTTGTGCTCGGCAGATCGTATGGCGAACTGCGTCGTGTGTACGCCGACCGCCAGCCCGCCGGCCCCGGCGTCGAGGTAGTAGCGCGTCAGGCCGCGCTGGTGGCGCTCGTCGAGCTTCCGCGCCGCTGTGAGGGCAAGGGGATGCGCGGGGATGGCCATTCCCGCGGCGAGCAGTTTCCTGAGCTCTCCGATTTCCATGGACTAAAACCTCCCGTCCTTGCTCTCGAAGTGCGTCGGCTTGCCCAGGGAGTCACCGCCGTGCATCACCCAGTCCGCCACCATCTCCATGATCTGCGCCGCGCCCACGCGTGGGGGCCCGAACAGCCGCAGCGCCTGCGACGCGTCGTTCAGGAGAGCCAGGGAGGACTCGGCACCCTCGAAGCTGACCGGTTTTCCCATGAGCTTCCCCATCTGCCGCGCCACGTCCCTGACCCGCAGGGTCTCGGGCCCCGTGAGGTTGAGGATACGCACGGGGACGGCGGCCTGCGCCAGGGCCTGCAGCACCATGGCATTCGCATCCTGCTGCCAGATGGTGTTCAAATGGCCGATGCCGAGGCTCACGGGCTGATCCGCGAAAACCTTCTGCGCGATATCGACGAGCACCCCGTAGCGCAGCTCGCAGGCATAGTTCAGGCGGATGAGCACGCCGGGGGTCTGGTTGGCGGAGCAGAAATACTGGAAGATCCGCTCGCGGCCGAGCACGCTCCAGGCATACTCGCCGACCGGCTGCGGCTGATCGCTCTCCTTCGATCCCCCCGATGCCACCGGCACCAGGCCATAGATGTTGCCCGATGAAAACGCGACGATCCTGCTCCCTCGGTAGCGCCTGCAGGCAACTCCCGGCAGGTAGGCATTCATGGCCCATGTCTGCGGCTCGTTGCCGGTCGTGCCGAACTTCGTGCCCGCCATGTAGATGACGTTGGGCGCATCCGGCAGGGACATCACCGCGCTCTCATCAAGGAGGTCGCAGGAGATCGGCTCCACCCCGGCCTCGGTGAGCTCGGCGACAAGATGCGGGTTGGTGAACCGCGACACCGCATACACGCGCCGCTTCACGCCTGCCTCATCGGAGGCCCTCTTCGCCATGCGGGCCAGGCTGGGCCCCATCTTGCCCCCGGCCCCGAGCACGATGATGTCTCCCTTGACATCCCCCAGCGCCTTCAGCGCGCCGGGAGTCGGCTGGCTCAGCCTGTCTTCGAGGTCCCTGATGCCGGAAATCCGTTCCACGTGATTCCTCCGTAACGGCACGACTGTAGCCCGGACGGTCGGAGGCTGTACAGAGAATCGAAGCAGCCCTATGATAGGAGAATCCCCGAAAGCAGTGAGGACACGACGCAATGCAATATCGAACCATGAAACACACGGGCGACACGCTCTCCGTCCTTGGCTACGGCTGCATGAGGTTGCCGGAGAAGGCAGGCAGGATCGACGAGGAGAGGGCCAGGAGGCAGCTCCTGTCCGCCATCGAAGGCGGGGTGAACTACGTGGACACGGCCATGCCCTATCACCTGGGGGCAAGTGAGCCGTTCATCGGCCGCGCGCTCCAGGGCGGCTGGCGGGAGAAGGTGAAGATCGCCACGAAGATGCCGCACTGGAACGTGCACGCGCGGGAGGACATGGACCGGTTCCTGTCGGTGCAGCTTGCGAACCTCCAGACCGATCACATCGACTACTACCTCATCCACAACCTGCAGGCCCGGTCGTGGAAGAAGCTGAAGGACCTCGGTGTTTCTGATTTCATCTCGGCGGCACTCGGGGACGGGAGGATCCGCAGCATTGGCTTTTCCTACCACGGCGGCAAGGATGACTTTCGCGCCATCGTCGACGATTACCCCTGGCAGTTCTGCCAGCTCCAGATCAACTACCTCGACACCGAGAACCAGGCAGGCCTCGAGGGCATGAGGTACGCGGCGGGGAAGGGCCTGGGCGTCATCGCCATGGAGCCGCTGCGCGGCGGCACGCTGGCGCGGCCCGCTTCTGTCCAGATCCAGCCCCTCTGGGACACGGCACAGGTGCGGCGCTCCCCCGCGGAGTGGGCGCTGCGCTGGGTGTGGGACCTCCCCGAGGTGACCCTCGCGCTCTCCGGTATGAACGAGGAGCAGCATATCGAGGAAAACCTCAGGATTGCCGGCGAAGCTCTCCCGTGTTCGCTGACGAGCGTGGAGAGGAGCATCGTTGAGCGGGTGAGCGCGGCCTGGCGGAAGAGCCTCAAAGTGGGCTGCACCGGCTGCCGCTACTGCATGCCCTGCCCCTCGGGAGTGCTGATACCGGGCGCATTCCAGGAGTACAACCTGGCGTTCCTCGGCGGCCCCAGGACCATGGAAACCCCGCGGATGAGATACCTGGTCCAGTCGAGCGGGCTCTTTACAGGCACTGCTCCCGGGTTCGCATCCCAGTGCACCGAGTGCGGCGCGTGCGTGGGCAAGTGCCCGCAGCACCTGCAGATCCCGACGCTCATGAAAGACGTGAAGCGGAAGTTCGAAGGACCGGGGACGTCGTTTCTTCTTTTCGGGATCAAGGGGTTTCTCAGATTCGACGGGTGGAGGACGCGCAGAAAAGCAGCGCGCCAGTCTTCAGCGGCGCGCGCATGAAACGAAAGCCGCGGGCTCACGGCGGGGCCCGCGGCGGTGAAAACGGATCAGCTGACGAATGCCTTGAACTTCTCCGCGGCGCTGGCCGCGTCAGGGGCATAGCCGTCAGCCCCGATTTCCTTCGCGTACTGGTCGGTCAGCGGCGCGCCGCCCACCATGAACTTCACCTTCTTGCGCAGCCCTTCCTTCTCGAAGCGGTCGATGACCTCTTTCATGCCCGTCATCGTCGTGGTCAGGAGCGCCGACATCCCGATGGCCTTCGCATCGGGGTTGTCCTTCAGACCCTGCACGAACTTGTCAGCCGACACGTCGATGCCAAGATCCACGACGTCGATGCCGGCCCCCTGGCCCATCATCTTCACCAGGTTCTTGCCGATGTCGTGCAAGTCGCCCTTCACGGTTCCCAGCAGCATCTTGCCCACCGGCTTCACCCCGGCTTTCACCAGCTCGGGCTTCAGGATTTCCATGCTCTGGTTCATGGCCCGCGCGGCAATCAGGACTTCGGGGATATAGACCTCGTTGGCCTTGAAGCGCTTTCCGATCTTCTCCATGCCGTCCAGCAGCCCCTTGTTCAGGACTTCTCCGGCCCCGACCTTCGCGGCCAGAAGCGCCGTGGTGATCTCCTTGGCCTTGGGCGCGTTGCCCTTCTGGATTGCCTCTGAAAGCTCCTGCAGTGTCGCCATTCGTGTTCCTCCTGTAGCGCCGGAATTATGTCAGTGACTATATACCAGCGGCGGCATGCGGTATTGTACTCTCGCGCTTATTTTTTGTAAAATCTGGCTATTCGTTCTTTTCCGTCAAAGAGCCCGTCCAGCGCGATATGCCGCCAAAGTCCACCACTCCCGTGTACCCCAGGCCCTCGAGTGCCGTCTTGGCTTTCGCGGAGCGGTTGCCCGTGCGGCAATACACCACGATCAGGGCATTCTTGTCTTTTGTCGGCGGACGATTGGCGATATCGGTCACCGGGATGTTGACCGCGGTGGGGATGTGCCCGGCGGCAAACTCCTCCGGGGTGCGTACATCCACCAGGATGTAGGCGGGCTTTCCCGTCTCGACGAGCCGTGAAAGCTGCGACGGGTCGCGGTAACGCTCGCCGCTTGTGGCGCCCTCAGCGCCGGCGGCAGCGGCAAGGAACGTCAACCCTACCATGGCGGCCAGGACGAATACCATTCGCTTCATGTGATCCTCCTCACTTCCCCGCGGGCCGCGTGCGGCGGTCGAGGAATCTGCGAATTGCCGCGAACTGGCTCCTGCCGTCGAGCCCGGCCTCTTCCATGACCCGCTTGCCGGTGCCACTACCAAGATAGTGACCTTTGCGGAAGGGGTGAAGCGTCATCTCGCGGCCCGCCGAGGAGCCGATCCAGCGGTACATGGTGGGGAGGGTGAATCCCGTGATGCCCAGCGCGCCCCGCGGGACGCGCTCGGGAAATGCCCTGGCGCGGGCCGCGGGAGGCTGCAGGTCGAAAAGCTCGGCGCTGGACACGTACCAGGCCTCGACATCGACACCCGCCTTCTCCAGCAGGGGGAGTGTCTCCTCGACGAACGCGTACCCCACCTCGCTGCCCTGCAGCACGACCGCCCCGTCGGGCTTTCGGCCCTTCGCGGGATGAAGGCAGTACACGCCGGCGGAAGCTGACGCCGCGGGAGCAAGGCCCAGCGCGCCGCGATCGAAGACGGTCTCGTTGGGACGCGTGACAAACGGGGCAACCACCGAGGGCCTCCGTGCCAGCGCGGCGGAGAGCAGGAACCAGATCTCCTGCGGGTCCAGGGGCGTGAGTGTCACGGCGGTGCCGCGCGGAAAGTTCTCCTGCAGCACCTGGAGCGCCTGGGGGTCGGCGTGCGTCGGCCCGTCCTCACCGGTTTTCAGCCCCGCGTGGGCGCAGACAAGGATGAGGGGACGATACGGCCCTGGCTCGGTCGCAGCCCGTGCCTGGCCTCCAATGGCGTGAAGCCGGGCGGCAATGTGGGCAAGCGGGGCAAGGAACCCCGCGTACGATGAGCCGACCCCGATGGCATGCCCGTACGAGGATATGCCGCTGAGGATTGCGGCCATCGCGTCCTCGCAGATGCCTCCGGTGGCCAGGAGCCGCGAGCCCGGGTTCCGTGCCGCGTTGTAAAACCCCTCGGGAAACCCCTTGCCCGCCGTGGTGATGCTCGTGGATCCCATCAGGTCCGCTGACGCGCAAAGAAGCGCGCCCCCGCTCACCCGGTTGTAATAGCCCAGCGTGCGGGCCAGCTCTCCGCGGAGTGTTGTCACGGT
>JBEKVA010000288.1:0-5708 GCA_049514475.1 Spirochaetia bacterium | reverse complement strand
ATGTTGTTGAAATCATGTGCAATGCCGCCGGCCAGGATCCCGAGGGACTCCAGCTTCTGCGTCTGCTGGAGGTACTGCTCGTATTTCAGCCTGTCCCTCTCCGCATTTTTCCGTTCGTTGATGTTCGAAGAGAAGTACAGGACCGCGGGCTTTCCCTCCCACTCGATCCGCTCCCCGATGCATTCCACCCAGATTGCTTCTCCCTGTTTCGTAATGTGGCGCGTCACGCTTTTTGCCAGGGTCCTGCCCTCCGCGCGTCCGCGGTACCGTGCGCGTGCCTCCTCCCAATCCGCCGGGTGATTGAGCGCCTTCAGGGGCATTCCCAGCATCTCCTCGCGCGAGTAACCCAGCATCTCCAGTGCGTTGCCGTTTGCAAAAACCACCTTTTCGTCCTCTATGACGTAAATGGCTTCGGGGGCCGATTCGATCAGCTTCCTGTACTTGCTCTCGGATTCCCTGAGCTTCTCCTATTTCTTCCGCAACGACTCTTCCGCCGTGCGGCGCGCGGTGATGTCCATGTAGGTTCCCAGCACCCCGGCAATCTCCCCGGTGGACCCGCGCAGGGGCACCTTGCTCGTCAGGACAGTGATGGTGTCTCCGCTGGCACTCGTGTGCGGCTCCTCGATGAGGAGCTTCGAGCATCCCCCATCGATGACCTCGCGGTCATTCTCGCGGTATGCCTCGGCCTGGTCCTTCCAGCTCATCTGGAAATCGTCTTTCCCGACGACCTCTTTCGCATCGGCGAAGCCGGCGTCACGGGCAAAAGCATCGTTGCAGCCCAGGAAGACGAGGTTGCGGTCTTTCCAGAAAACGCCGGCGGGAATCGCGTTCAGCATGCCCTCAATGATCTGCTCCGATGCGCGCAAGGCCTCTTCGGCTTCTTTCCGCTCCGTGATGTCCTGGGAAATCACCTGGACCCCGGAAACGGTGTTGTCGGCGCCCAGGATCTTGGTGAATGTGCTCAGGAAAGCCCGGTTTCCCGATTCCAGCATGATGGAATCTTCGTAGGTCGTGGGCGTGTCGGCCGCTGCCGCCTTCCTGATTCGCTTCTGATAGAGCTCGGCTATTTCTTTCGGGAAGATCTCGCTCACGGCCTTCCCGTTGAAGTCCCCCGGTTGACCGTTCATGCTGCTGGCGGCCACGCGGTTGAACGAAATGACGGTAGCGTCCGCGGAGTAGTAGGCAATACCGAGACCAGCGCTTTCGTGAAGCATCTTGTACTTCTGCTCGCTCTCCTTCAGCGCCGTCTCGATTTCCTTCCTCTCGGTGACGTCAATGGTGTACCCAGCCAGAAGGCGTTTTCCCCCCTGCATGATCGGAAACTTGATCGTCGTGTACATGCGGCCGTTCAGTTCCTCGTCCAGTCTCACTACCCTGCCCTCCGAAACGACGGTCCAGTCATCGGCCGTCATTTGGGCGGCTTTCCCGGCGGGAAACAGCTCCTCCATCCTCCTGCCCACCATGAGGGACCCCGGAATGCCTGTCATCTCGTAAAAATTCTCGCTGGCCTGCAGGAATCGACTCACCCCGGGAGCGACCTCCTTGATGTAGGCGAAAATCGGCGAGTTGCGCAGGAACAGGGTGACAAGCTCATTGCTCTCCCGCAAGGCGTTTTCCGTGGTGAGCCGCCCGGAGGCATCGGTGGCGCGCGCCAGGGAAATGCCCAACGGCCGCAAATAATAGAAGTAACAGAATGGCAGGACGAGAAGGACCACGGCAGCGGTTTCCAGCACGCTGCTGATGAATGGGTGCGGGGAGTGGAACAACGGAAAAAAGGTCAGGAACAGGATGTTTATGAGAAGCCCAAAAAAGAAAATGACCAGGAATTGGCGCCTCGCGTGACGCAGAAGTGGAGAAGTCTTGTCCCGGCGGGCCTTTTTGAGGCGAAGGTCCTTCTCATCCATCGCACTTCTCCTCGTTACATGCTCAATAGGAGTCGTTCTTATATAGCTCCAATTTTATCAATACTTGCAGAATCTCTAATGTATAGCAGAAATAAGAATTCCGCAAGCTTTAAATGAGAGGCGGCGGTTTCCCCTAGTACACTAAGCTTCCCCCGAAGTAGCCAAGCGCGATGACGAGCCCCGTACAGACGGCGTAGAGGACGAGAGCCACTATGGCGCGCGGGTTCCGCCAGGGATGGGCCGACGCTCCGCCAGGTGCTCCCGCGGCCTCTCCCTGGGGGTCCCTTCCCAGGAGCAGCGCGGCGAGCAGGCAGATGAAGAGCACCCCCGCCAGTACCATCTTGATCACGATGGTCGGAATCCACTGGCCTTTAAGCTTTTCCTGCCAGTCCATGTACCCGAACAGCGCCGTGGGCACCACGCTGATAACGGCAAGGACGGCGCAGTGCCAGGCAGTGAGCTTCAGCCGGACGCGTCGGAAAATCAGTGACACGAGCCCGAACACGGGGGTGCCGATGGTCAGGCCTATGGTGATATGGGTAACCATGGGATGGATCGGGTGATCGTATCCCAGGCGGGCCAGGAACTGGTAAAAGGCATGAATCATGGAAAAGATATACGCACGCGGTTTTCCAAAGTAAAGTTTGACCTTGCATAGGACCCCGGCGTAGAATTTCAGCAGCCAGTGACAATCGTGGAGGTGATCGATGAGCGGGACACATTCGACGGGGAAGCCTCGGAAAAAAAGCGGCATCGCCGGGGATGACACTCGGGCGGCGCGGGCAAAGAAGATCGCGCGTCAGCTGATCGCGGAATACCCCGATGCCCGCTGCATGCTCGACCACAAGAACCCCTTCCAGCTTCTCGTTGCAACGATTCTCGCCGCACAGTGCACCGACGAGAGGGTGAACATGGTGACCCCCGCCCTCTTCACGCGCTTTGCCACGCCAGGAGAGATGGCGCGCGCGGAGATCACGGAGCTTGAAACGATGGTGAAATCCACCGGGTTCTTCCACAACAAGGCGAAGAGCATCAAGGCCGCTTCCGCCGCCCTCGTGGAGGGCTTCCCCGAGCGGTTCCCGAGCACCATGGAAGAACTTTTGACGCTGCCCGGCGTCGGCAGGAAAACCGCCAACGTCATCCTGGGGACCTGCTTCGATGAGCCGGCCATCATCGTGGACACGCACGTGCGCCGCGTGGCGCAGCGGCTGGGCCTTGTGGACAGCGATGACCCCGAGGAGATCGAGCGGCAGCTCCAGGCGCTGCTTCCCCGCGCCCAGTGGACGGCATTTTCCAACGCGCTCACCTTTCATGGAAGACGCCGCTGCGCGGCGCGCACGCCCGATCACGAGGGCTGCGTCGTACGCGCGTTGTGCGACTCCCGGGACATCTGAAAGGGACGTATGCGCGGGCGCCGGTGCGCCCGCGGCGGCGCTTGCTTCATCGCCTTTCGGGCGATATTTTGTTGCACAGGAGGATCGTGAAATGAAAATGAAGCTCGTTGCACTGGTGGTCTCCCTTCTTCTGCTTGCATCACTGTCGGCGGCCGCGCAGGGCCTCACCCTCGGCCAGACAAAGACGGCTCCCACGGTTGACGGGGTCATCGGTGACGGCGAATATGCCCAGAGCATGGAGTCCGGGAGCATGAAGCTCTCCCTGTCGTGGGTCGGAGATGCGCTCTTCATTGCCGTGAGCGGCCAGACAAGCGGCTGGGTTGCCGTCGGCCTGGGCTCCCCGAAGATGAACGACGCGGTGATGTACATCGGCGCGGCGGATAGCGGCAAGGGGCAGCTGAAGGTGCAGAAAGGCGCCGGCCATCGCCATGCCGATGTGGACACCCCGGCCCCGAGCAGCTACGCGCTGCGTGAGGCGGGCGGGCAGACCGTCATGGAGCTTTCCGTCCCTGCCTCGGCGTTCATTGCGGCCGGCCAGAAGCAGCTCGATGTCATCTATGCCATGGGCGGCGCGAAGGTGCTCTCCTCCATGCACAAGGCGCGCTATGCCGCCCAGGTAAGCCTGGCGAAGTAGCGGCCCCCCATGTCCAGCATCCGCATCCACGGCCGCTCCGAGGTTTTCTCCTGCAATCTCACCACGTCCATCCTGAACGTGCTGATGCGGAACGCATTTCCCATAGAAACCGTCTGCGGGGGCCGGGCCGTGTGCGGCAGGGACCTCATCAGGATCCGCTCGGGGGCTGAGTTCCTCAGCCCCCGCCGTGAGCGCGAAACCCGCCGGCTTGCCGAGCTGGCGCGCGAGGGGGAGCCGTCGGGCCCGGACATGCGGCTGGCCTGCCAGACATACGTCAGGGGGGACGTCGAAATCGAGGTAATTCACCTCTCCCATGCCTTGCCGGTGGCTTGATTTCCCCCTTCGCCGTGCTATATTTGACTAGAATGTGGCGGAGACTCGCCCGGAAAGTCATTCTCTTCTCTATCCCTGCCCTTCTGGCCGCCTGCGGCGACCAGTCTCTGTTCATGTCCCTGAAAAACGACACCTCTGACCTGTCGATCAACTCCATATCCGACGGCCAGATCGTAACCAGCGGAAAGTCGGTGCCCCTTCTGATCGCGGCCGAGAACACCGGAAAGAGCCGCGACGTGGAGATCGAGGTGACCCTCTCCTCTGCGGCGGGCCAGAGCGTGTGGCATAACAGGGCATCGGCCGCCGTGAACGAGCAGATCCCCATAGCCCTTCCCCCCGACCTCGCCGTCGGCATGTACAAGCTCGATCTCGTGCTGTACTCCTCGGGCGAGGTTGCCCAGAAAAAGAGCGCCTCTTTCTTCGTGGCCGGCGACGGCTGGAAGATCACCGGTATCAAGAGCTTCCCCCCCGTCATCACGGCAACGGCAACCGTCATGCTCAAAGCCGAGCTGCAGACGCCAGCCGGCGCGGATGCCTACCTGCGCTGGTCGTGGAAGAGCAAGGTCTTCGCCAAGGGCGCGCTGAGCCAGGGGCTCGGGCAGGTCCTGTGGACGGCGCCGTCTGACGTGGGCGTCTACACCATCACCCTGGAGCTCTTCCCCAGCCAGCCGCCGGCAGGCACCGACTTCCCCTTCACCTCCTCCCTCGTCCTTTCCACCGACATCTTCGTTTCCGGGGGAAAGACGATGGCAGCGGGTGACCTCGGGCCCGAGGCATCCTACCTGTCGCTGCTGCACCTGCAGGCAAACCTCGCAGATGCCGGGGCGGGGGCCAAGATGCTCGGCAAGCCGAAGGCGCTGGCCGTCGGCACACCCGAGGTGGTCTCCCTGGAGGATGGGTTCGGCTATCGCCTGAACGGCAGCAACGGCATCCAGATCCCGTGGCTCGCCCTGCCCGTGGAGGGCGGGAACCTGAAGCCGTTCACGGTGAGCATTGATCTCACGGTGGAGGACATCGCTGCCGGCGGCGCGGTCGTCACCGCGGCGGCCGCCGACAAAGGCCCATCGCTCGCCATTTTCCTCGATCCCGATCAGCACGTCCCTCAGGCGCGCCTGTCGGCGGGCGGCGGCGGCGTATCGATCCCCTGGACGGGACCGTCCCTGCTGCAGAACCAGCGCTACCTTCTCTCCCTCAGCATCGTTCCCCAGGGGGGCGCCATCGCCGCCCAGTGGTTCCTCGACGGCATGCAGGTTTCCCAGGGAAGCTACGTGTTCTCCCTCCCCGGCATCGCGCAGGAGGGCACGACGCTGATCGGCGGAGAGAAGGGATTCAAGGGCATCGTTGATGAGTTCGGCGTGTACTACCGGGATCCCGCGGGGAAGCCCTCCACGGATCCCGACCAGTTCCTGCGCGCGCAGACCATGAAGCTCGGGGCGAGCCTGG
>JBEKVA010000287.1:0-5709 GCA_049514475.1 Spirochaetia bacterium | reverse complement strand
AGGGCAAGCACGTCGGGATGAACGACCGCTGCCAGGAACCTGACGGGGACGACCTTGACCCCCGGGGCACCTGCAGCCGGAATCTGGTCTGTCGGCGCCCACCCGATGCCGCCTTTCGCCGCCGCCACCATTTCAAGCAGGGCGCGGGTAGTGGGTGCGGTGGTCGCGGCATTCGACCAGGATACAGATTCGCCGAGAAGCGTTTTCTGCGCGGCCAGAGAAAGGGATCGCGTGGGGGAGGGGAGAAATACCCTCACGGGCAGGTCCTGCCCTGACAATTCTCCCCAGGATGAGGCCTCCCCTGAAAAGAGGCCCTGCACGCCTTCCGAAGTGAGCTCGCGTATGCGCACTCCCGCATTGACGACCACGGTGAGCTCCCCCGGGGCACCTGAGAGGGGCAGGGACACGCTTCCCCCGTCCATCACAGGCTCATCGGTGACGTTGTTGGAGACCAGCCCGCGAAAAATGATGAACCCGACAATCGTGAGCAGCACCCCGATTGTCAGCAGTGCTGCGCACCAGAGGGCCACTCTCAGCGTGCGGTCCATTGCCCTGACGCGGCGCGTAAAGGCGGACGGTGACACGCGGGCTACGCGTTCCTCCATGCTATGCCTTGCCTGCAATGGCCCGACGGGAGATGGACAGCACCGCGATGTTGAGGATCATGATCACGACAAAGAGAACCATGCTCGTCGCGAAGAGCGCCGTGAGATGGGTCCCCGACGCGTATCCCATGTCCGTAACGATGTTCATGGTCAGGGTCCTCACCTTGGACAGCAGCCCCGTTGGCATGATGGGCGCATTTCCGCCCACCATGAGCACCGCCATGGTTTCCCCCACGGCGCGCCCGATCCCCAGGACGATGCCGGCAATGATGCCCGAACGGGCGGACGGGATGAGGACGTGCACGATGGTCTGCGCCTGCGTGGCGCCGATGGCCAGGGAGGCTTCCCTGTATTCGCGGGGAACGCTGCGGATGGACACCTCGGTGATGCTGATGACGGTGGGCATAATCATGATGGCCAGGATGATGGCGGCGGCAAGGACGCTGTAACCTGTGCCGCCGAAGAAATCGCGAATGAGACGTGAAATCACGACGGCACCGAAAAAGCCATACACCACGGAAGGAATGCCGGCCAGCAGCTCCACCACGCTGCGCAGGGCCCTGGCCGCCGGACCCGTGGCTATCTCCGCCAGGAAGACTCCGCACGCCAGGCCGATGGGCACCCCGAGGACGAGCGCCGCCCCCGTCACGAAAAACGTACCGACGATGAAGGAGAAGATCCCGTAGCTGGGGGACGATCCCGATGCCGGCTGCCAGTTGGTGCCGAAGAGGAACGCCCCCACGGGGACAGTGCGGAATATGGGCAGGCCCTGCTGAAAGACAAAGGCTGTGATGAAGAGCACTGACAATATGGAGAGGAGCGCGCAGGACAGGAGCGCCCTCTCCATCGACGATTCGAAGATCTTTCGGTTTGTCATAAAGATGTAGAAGCCCGCGCGGTCATTTCGGCAGCGCGATAAACCCCTCCTGCTTCACGATTGCCTGGCCCTCGGGTGAGAGCACGAAATCGACGAACGCCTTCTCCACGGACCCTTCCTTCAAGGCCCCCTTGGAGATGAAGTACAGGTAGCGCGAGATCGGGTAACTCTTGTTCAGGACGTTCTTGGTGCTTTCGACGATGCCATTCACGGACACGGGCTTCGCCCCGCTGCTCTTCGCCTGGTCGAGGAACCCTTCCCCGCAGTACCCGATGGAGTAGGGAGTGGATCCAACCTTGGTCACCATGTCCCCGTTGGAGGTCACCGTGACCGCGTCCTTCATGAAGGAGGCCTTCGGGTCGGCCTTCTTGTATTCTTTTGTGAGCACTAGATCGACCATGGCAACACGGGTGCCCGAGGCCTCGTCGCGGGTGATCACGACGATGGGCTGGTCAGGCCCGCCAAGCTGCTTCCAGTTGACGATAGACCCGTTGAAGATGTCGGCAGTCTGCCTCCGCGAAAGGTCGGCAATGGGCACATCATCGTTCACGATGATGGCAAGGCCATCCAGCGCGATAATGTTCTCGATGAGCCCCGCGCCCTTTTCCTCCTGCGTCAGGTCCCGCGAAGAGCCGCCAAGGCTGTAGACGCCGCTTGTAACGCCGGCAATTCCCGGTCCCGAGCCCTGCGCGTCGTAGCTGATCTTTGCCCCGGGGTATTTCTTGGCAAACGCCTCTATCGCCCCCCGTGCAATGGGGTCCACGGTGGTCGAGCCGCCAAACTTGTAGGTTCCCTTGAACCCGGATGCCGCCCCTTCGGGGGCCCCGGAGCCAAAGGCCAGGCCGGCCGAAACAACGGCGACCATGAGAATCAACACACCCTTTTTCACAATCTGCCTCCTTTGCATTTGCGCGCGTGCCCACGGCACGTCATTCACCACGCCTCTTTTTGCCCGCAACCGTTTCGATGGCCTCCAGCTCGTTCCCGTCTATGGGAAGGAACCCGACCAGCTTCGTGAGCTCCATGACGTGCATGACGGGCTTGCCCACGTTGACAATGCGAAACGCCCTCCCCGCCTGCGCCAACTGCGCGTTGATGGAAAGAAGGGCGCCAATGCCGCTGGAGTCGATGTAGGATACCTTCTTGAGATTCAGGATGAAGATGCGGATGCTTTTCTCCACCATCCCTCTCACGACTTCCCTCAGCCGAAAGGCATTGTAGAGGTCGATCTCGCCGGAGACGTCGATGATGTAGTTTTCCTCGAATTTCCTGATCTTGATGTCCATCCGGTTCTCTCCTTCGATCCTGGATGTCCTTGGTAGAGGGAGAGTGTTAAGACTTGATGAAAATAGATCGACTTTATCGTGAATCCGTCATCGCCAAGTTAACCGAATATTCATAAGAGATTCGTCGATTCTTAATGCGCCTTTGTTCTGATGAGAGCGGCAGGTTATATGGAAAAGAGCACACCGGTCTTCACATCCGTCGAGCTGGACTTTCCCGGTCTGGAGACAACGGATGAGATCCCCGCCGAGACAGAGATCGATGATCCGCGGCGCATCCTGCGAAGGGCGGACGCGCCTGCCCGGCAAGGCGAGGTGATTGCAAAGCTCGCCATCAGCCGATTCTTCGTACTTGGAGCCGATGATATCGATGCCCTTGCGGCCGCCATGGACAGGGCTCCCGCCCTTGTTGCCGTCGGGGTGGTAGGCGAAGACGGCTCCCCGTCAGGGCTGGTGCTGCGAAGGGAGCTCTTCGATCTGCTGGGCAAGCCTTACGGGCGGGAGTTCTACAAGAAGAAGCCCGTCTCCGCCGTCATGAAAACCTGTCGCGTGTTCCACGACGATGAGAGCATCTTCGGCGTGGCGGAGACCCTCAAGGCGGAGGTGCGGAAGCTCGACGACAGCTATTACCTCCTGGTAAACGCACAAGGTCGGTTCAGCGGGGTCTTTTCCACGAAGAACGTGCTCATCTACCTCTCCGATACGACGGCGCGGGACATCGCCCTGGCCCAACGCCTGCAGTCGGCCATCGTCAGGGACAGCTTCCAGTTCGAGGACCCCCGGTGCACCATCCTCTGCTCATCGAAGATGGCAAAGGAGGTCGGCGGCGACTTCTACGTGGTGAAAAAGCTCGATGCCGATCGCCTGATCATGGGCATCTGCGACGTCTCGGGAAAAGGAATTGCCGCCTCCCTGATCACCGCCGTTCTGGGCGGCTTCTTCGATACCTACACCGCGGCCCATTCCCTGCAGCCATTCCTGCGCAGTCTCAACCGCTACATCTTCGAAACATTCCGCCTGGAGTACTTCGTCACCGGCATCTTCATCGAGCTGGACGTGGGCACGGGGCAGGCCCTCATCTGCGACATGGGTCATTCCTACGTCCTGGTCCAGGAAGAAAAGATGCTCTTTCGTCTTGGAAAAAAGACAGCGAACCCTCCCCTGGGCATCGTGCAGGACCTGACCCCCGCGCTGAGCAATTACCGCTTCCGCCATGGCGGGCTTGCGCTCCTGTTCACCGATGGCGTGGTGGAGCAGACTGACCGCCAGGGAGCGGAATACTCGCAGGGCAGGCTCTGGGGCCTGCTGAAGAGACACGTCGCCCAGTCACCGTCGGAGCTGAAGGAGATACTTTCCACGGACTTCGACGCATTCCGCGGCACGCAGCCGCAGAGCGATGATGTCACGTTCATGATTCTGAAATACGCCTGAGGGGAAGATCAGCCGGGAAGCTCCCGACGGGCCGAGCCTCCTACGCGCTCTCGGCCCCCGACAGCTCGCCGAGGATCAGGCTCCGCGGGTTGATCAGCGTGAGCACGGCGGCTGTCTCTGAGCCCGTGACGCGGATGTTCAGTGCATCCGGCCCGAAGCCGAGACTCTTCAACATGAATATCATCATGACCAGGCCGAGCCCGGCGCCCTCTGTGCCGTCCTCGGTGTTCGTGTAGGCTTCCGCGAAACAGGTGTAACGCGCGGCGATGGCTATCTTCTCCCTGATGCGGCGCTCCTCGACGGCCGTGAGCAGGGCATTGTTACGCACGGTGATCCGCACCCCGTTTCGTATCTTTCGGAACTGGAACTTCACGTACAGGCCCGCCTCTTTCAGCCGTTCCAGGTATTGATCGATGCGATCCACCGTCTCCTGCTTGAATCCGCGCATCCCCGTCGCATAGTCATCCGGGCTGTTGATATCCAGGCCTTTTTCCTGGAAATACAGCCGCTTGGTGTTCGCCTTCTTTGCGTTGCCGGCCAGCTCGTGGATGCAATAACTGAGATTGTTCTTCAGGGACGTCATGCCGGCAACCTCGAGAAATGCGCCGAGGATCCTGTCGATGTACGCCCTTTCGCGGGGGAGGTACGTGATCGTCTTCAGGGTCAAGGTCTTCGAATTCTCGATCGCCTCACGGACTCGTTCCCACAGGCCTTTTTCCTTGGTCGTCACGCGTGTCCTCCTGGCGCCAGCTTGGCCCCGTTGTGTTAGTATTTGCTTTCGGATTTCTTAAGAGCGGGTTAATTTTCGCCCGTATCCTGCATGAGGGCCAGTGCGCCGGCCGGGGAAGGGGCGCATTGGAAAAAGTTTTCAAGGCTCAGGACCTTGAAGACTCCCATGACCCGCGGATGGACCCTGGCCATGACGAGGTCTCCCCCCCTGTCCCGCGCCGATTGCTGGATCTGGATCAACGCGCCGACCGCCTTGCTGGAGATGTAGTCGACGCGGTCGAGGACGAGGACCAGGTGGACAAAGCCCGCGTCGATGGCTTTCTGCGCGCTTCTCTGGAAAAATGGAGCGCTGTAAGTGTCGATTTCCCCCTTCAGCTTCATCGTCAGGCAGGTTTTCAGCTCCTGCACCCTCTCCAACGCGATCACCAGTGAGTCGCAGGAGAGATCGTCGAACCCGGGAAGGATGTCCTCGTTACTCATCGGTGTCTTCCGTCAGGGATGGGCTCCCCGATTCATCCACGAAGAGCACGGTTTTGCACGCCGGGCAGCGAAACTTTCCTGCCCGGGACGCTCGCAGCTTCTTGCCGCATGCCGGGCACTGCAGGGTCCGTGGCGACCGGGGAGCGCCGGGGGGGCCCTTCAGGGGCGCTATCGCCTCGTCCAGGGAATCGGTGCAGCAGAAAAGACTCTCCAGGCACATGAGCTCGAATATCTCGGTGACCTTCGGTTGCATGTTGACCATCGCGATGTCTCCCCCCTTCTCCTTTGCGGCCTTTTGAAGCTG
>JBEKVA010000286.1:0-7534 GCA_049514475.1 Spirochaetia bacterium | reverse complement strand
AGACGAGGAACGCCTCGGAAAGAAAAACGTGGGAAGGCACGTGGGTCAGGTAGAAGTAGCGGGGGGAGAAGATCGAGAAGACCGCGGCGCTCTCCTCGCCGACGAACGGGGCAAGCAGGATGCGGCCCAGGTGCATGACCCCGTTGACCGCCGCCTCCACTCCCGAGAAGACGCCGCTCACGTTCACCGCCAGCAGAAGGCCGGCGGCGATGCCGATCGATCCGCCGACAAGACCGATGAACAGGCCTTCCAGCACGAAGATGGACTGGATACGCCGCGGCGGGATGCCCATGGCCTTGAGCACCGCGATCTCCTCCATGCGCTCGTACACGCTGCGGCGCAGCGAATGGTAGACGTTGAAGCCGACCACGACGAAGATGAGCCCGACCAGGAGCATCATCATCAGTTTCTCCATGAACAGCGCTTCGAAGAACGACCTGTTGTAGCTGCGCCAGCTCTCCGCCGTGTAGCCGGTTCCCTGGAGCAGGGGGCTGACGCGGTGGATGGCACGCGCATCGTCGAAGCGATTTGCGATTTTCACGCCCCAGGTGCGCTGCAGGGGCGCCCCGCCTCCATAGAGGGCGTCGGCGGTCGGCAGGGACATGAACAGGAGCCCCGCATCGAAGTCATAGTAGCCGGTGTTGAAGAAGCCCGTCACGCGGAATGTGTCGCGCCGCGGCGCCGGACGGCCGTCGGGGCCTCCCGCGTAGGACACCAGGGACACGACGTCTCCCACACGGGCCCCCATGATGGCGGCCAGCTCGGAGCCGAGGACGACCGATCGCGGCTCCCTCAGGTCGAAGGCGCCGTCCCGCATGACGAGCATGCGGGCCTGGGAAGGATCGAGGGCCAGGAGATCCGGTGGCACCGCGCGGACGGCGCAGGCGCGCGGCCTCTGAAAAGCCCCGACGATCAGCGCCTGCCGCTCGACGAACGGGACAACGGCGGTCACGGATGGCACGGCGCGAAGCTCCGCGGCAAGCCCGGGGGAGATGCCGGCCGCGCTCGCCGTACCTTGGGGCGCCGCCCCTGCCGCGGGCTTCAGCTGCATGTGATAGGAGCTGATCTCGACGATGCTGTCGATGAATCCGAGCTGGAAGCCGTTCATCACGGCAAGCACGACCGTGAGGGTCATGACTCCGACGGTGATGCCGGCAACTGACAGCAGCGCCGAGGCGTTGCCGCGGTCCTTGCGGCGGGTGCGGAAGTAGCGCGCCGCCACGTGGAGCACGAGGGACGCCCTCAACGGTAGTGCCTTTCCCGCACCATCCGCCCGCCTTCGAAGACCTCCTCACTCAGGCGCTGGTCGCCGTCGTAGTACACCTTCAGGAAGACGCTGTCATCGCGGTAGTAATCCTCCGTGCGCCTGTTGCCCTCGCCATAGATCGTGACACGCTCGAGGAGGCCCCGCCGATAGAACTCCTCCCGCATCGTCTTGCCGTCACCATCGAGGGTATACTTCCAGGTCTCCAGTCCTGCCGGCGTCCTTCGGGACTTGCCGGTCATCCTCCCCTTTTCATCGCGCGTGTAGGCGATCTCCTCGGCCAGCTCCCCGCTTGCGCGGCGGTTTTCAGAGACAAGCCTTCCTTCCTCATCATAGTGCCGCACGACCTGCTCGTTCCGCCCCGGCAGCGTCACCAGGGACGACTGCAGGTGGTCGGAATCGGCGCGGTAGGTGAAATCCTCGCGGGAGAGGGTGGCATCCCCGCGGCGCTGCTCGCGGCTGGCCAGCCGCCCGCGGGTGTCATAACGCGCAACGAAGGTGACATCGCGCGTCGCATTGCGCTCCTCGGTGAGCCCCGCGGGGCTGTACACGATGCTCCCGTCCGCCTTCAGGAGGCGCATGCGCGCGAGGCGGTTCCCCCGGTAGGTGAACATCGACTTCTGTGCCAGGCGGCCCGCGGTGTACTCGTCCTCCTGCAGCAGGTTGCCCCCCGCGTCATAGATGCGGCGCGCTGCGAGCACGTCCCGGGCGAGCTCGCGCTCGATCCTCTGGGTGCCGTCGGCGCTCACGGACACCTCCCAGCGGCGGACCTCCTTCCCCTTCGAGTACAGCCGCCGGATCTCCTTCGCCCCCGCCCTGCTGACGCCCATGATCCAATCCGACTGGTCGCGGCGGTACGGCTCGATGCGCTCCAGGAGCATGCCGAAGCTGTTCGAGCGGTATACCAGCTCCTGGGCGAAGAGGGGCAGAGCCGAGACGGCGATCAGAGCGGAGAGGAGGAGGGCTTTCATGCGGGTCCGAAGAGCGCGGCGAGGTACTGGTCGGGATCGAAGACCTCCAGGTCGTCGAGCTTCTCCCCGAGACCCATGAAGGCAAAGGGGATGCCCAGCTCCCGGCAGATGGGGACCACCATGCCGCCCTTGGCCGTGGAATCGCACTTGGAAAGCACGATGGCGTCTATCCCGACCGCGTGGTGGAACACCTCCGCCTGCGCCAGGGAGTTCTGACCGGTCGTGGCGTCCAGCACGAGCACCTTGCGGTAGGAGGCACCGTCGACGCGCGCCTTCACGATCTTGTCGATCTTGGCCAGCTCCTTCACCAGCGCCTCTCGGTTGTGCAGCCGTCCCGCGGTGTCAGCGATGACCAGCTGGGAGCCGCGCGCCGCGGCGCTCGAGATGCCGTCGAAGATCACCGCCCCCGGGTCCGCCCCCTGCTCCTGTGCGATGACCGGAAGACCAAGCCGGTCCCCGAGCAGCTTCAGCTGGTCGATGGCCGCCGCGCGGAAGGTGTCCCCCGCCACCAGGAGGATCCTCTCTATGCCGCGGTGCGCTCGGAAGTGCTGCGCCAGCTTCGCTATGGTGGTGGTTTTGCCGACCCCGTTGACCCCGAGAACGAGCAGGACATTCAGGACGTCCGGGGTGACGGGGATCTCCCGCGCAACGATGAACTTTCTCAGTGATGCCCGCAGGGAGGCAAGCAGGGCCTCCCGTGTACGCAGGCCGTCCTTCTTCACCGCTTCCCGCAGCGCCTCGACCGACTCCGAGGCGATCCGCACTCCCATGTCGGCCTCGATCATGGCATCTTCCAGCTCGAGGAAGAAGCCTTCATCGAACTCGCGGGCGCGGAACACCTCGCGAAGCCGCCGGCCGATACCCATCCATGGCATTGACGCCTCCCTCACCCCGCGGTCCCGTTGGACACCGATATGTAGTGGATGATGCGGAATACCATCCAGGTGAACAGGGACGCGCTGATGGCAAGCCCGACGTAATAGCCCGCGAGGAAAACCTGTGCTCCCATCTGCGCCGAGGCGGCTTGGGATGCCTGGCCCTGCGCCAGGGCGTCGTTTCGCAGGAGTGCGTAATCGAGGGCAAACGCATTGCTGAAAAGAGGAAGCGGCACCGAGGCCGCGAACCACGCGAAAGAGGTGTAGAACTCATCGCGCGCTTTCTTCTGGGCGATCTCGCGCGCCCCGAGGTCGGGCTGGAGCGTGAGGGTGATCTGCGGCGGCGAGTCGGCGCCCAGGGAAAAGGGCATGTCGTAGAAGCCGCTCAGCGTCAGCACTCCCCTGCTCCACTCGGTGGGCCGGTCCATGAGCAGCGGTGTCCTGCCCTGCCACAGGGAGTTCACGTACAGGTCTGCGCCGGCCGGCATGCTGGAGACGAAAATCGAGCCGGCACCTTCCTTCAGCAGGGAGATCGCCAGGGGCGTCTCTTCCCCGGGAAGAAGGGTGAGAGACCTCGTGATGTCCCGGTAGCCGGAGGCGCTGATGGTGAGCTCCCGTATGCCGGGAACCAGGTAGAGAGCGGGAGAGACTCCCGAGGCCGTGAGCGACCCGTCGACGTACAGCGAGGCGTCAGGCGGCTCGGGGGTGAAGGCGATCACGGACCACGAGCGGCCGAGGATCGTCGCTATCAGGTCCTTCCCCCAGAGGGGGACCGTCACGTACAGCTCGTCCCGCTGCGCCGCCTCCCTGGTGGATGTCGTCACTCGTCCCCGCGCCGCGTCATACGCCCAGGTATCCACCAGCAGGTACCCTTCCACCTGCCTGATCGAGCCTCCGATCAGCAGGTCCAGCCCCTCCCGTGCGCAATAGGCCGCGGAGGGAATGACAGGCAGCTCGAGGAGCTTCCCGGGACCGCTGCCCTCTTTGAACAGGATGGGCTTTTCAGGTGCGATGCTCACCTTTGACGGGTCGAGGGCGGAGAGGAACACGCGGCGCACCTCGAGGGCGGCTATCCGCAGGTCGATGGGTTTCAGCGCGGCAGGGTCGACAGGCACGCCGCCGAAAAGAAGCGCATCACGGTCCTTGTGCGCCGCGGTGACTGACTGGGAAGTGGTCAGCAGCCCGCGGGCGATGATCGCCCCGCGATCGAAATCCCGCTCGTCATCGGCAATGGTGTGCGTCTCCAGGCCGCTCACGGCGTCCTTCAGCAGCAGCGGGATGCTGAAAGCGAGATACGCGTTCTCCGGGGCGAGACCCTTTGCGTCGAACACGGTGAAGCCGACAACCCACTGCTTGGCGGTGTCCGCGGGGATGGAGAGGTCCGGCTTGGTGGGGTCGACGGGCGCCGGCGCCGCAGCCGGGGCGGTGGTACCGGGTGCGGCCGCCGGGGCCGAGGTGGCAGTGGTGCTCGTGGCAGTGGTGGTTTGTGCCCGTGCCGTCATGGCGGGGAGGAGAAGGATGAGCATGAGCACCGCCGGTCTTTTCATTATGCTATGTCGAGGGCCTTCTTCAAGGCCGAGATCACCCGCTGCGGCTGGAAGGGCTTCACGATGAAGTCCTTCGCCCCGAGCTGGATGGCCTGCATGATCAGCCTCTGCTGGCCGAGGGCCGAGCAGATGATGATGCACGCCGCGGGGTCGATCTCCCGGATCTTCTTCAGCGCGGTCAGCCCGTCCATCCCCGGCATCGTGATGTCCATGAGAACGACGTCAGGCCGCGTGTCCTGGTAGGCCGCAATAGCCTGCTCTCCGTTTGACGCCTCTCCGATGACGCGGAAACCCGACTTTTCGATGATGTCACGAAGGACGATCTTGATGAAAGCAAGATCGTCAACTACCAGGACGTTGACCGCCATCTTTCCTGCCGCCGAGCCACGCCGCCTTGAGGTATTCCTCTATGAAGGGGTCGATCTCCCCGTCCATGACCGCCTGGATGTTGCCGACCTCGAGCTTCGTCCGATGGTCCTTGACCAGGGTGTAGGGCTGAAAAGTATAGGAACGGATCTGGTTGCCCCAGGAGATGTCCTTCTTCTCTTCCGCCAGCTTCTGGCGGTCCTTGTCCCGCTCCGTCTTGTAATACTCGTAGAGGCGCGAGCGCAGGACCTTCATGGCGAATGCCTTGTTCTTGTACTGGCTTCTCTCGTTCTGGCACTGCACCACGATTCCCGTGGGAAGGTGCGTGAGGCGGACGGCGGAGTCCGTCTTGTTCACGTGCTGGCCGCCGGCGCCGCCGGCGCGGTAGGTGTCAACGCGCAGGTCCTCGGGCTTTATGTCGACATCGATCGCGTCGTCCAGCACGGGGAAACAGAACACGGAGGCGAAGGAGGTGTGGCGGCGCGCGTTGGAGTCGAACGGCGATATGCGCACCAGGCGGTGGATCCCCGTCTCCGACTTCAGGTAGCCGTAGGCGAAGGGCCCGTTCACCTGCAGGGTGACGCTTTTGATCCCCCCCTCGGCCTCGAGGATATCCAGGATATCGACCGTGTAGCCGTGGCGTTCCGCCCATCGCGTGTACATCCGGTAGAGCATGCTCACCCAGTCGCAGGCCTCCGTTCCGCCGGCGCCCGAATGGATGGTGACGAACGCCGAGGAGGAGTCGTTTTCCTCTCCGAGAAGCTCGAGGACCTTCAGCTCCCCGTAGCGCTTTTCGAGTCCCTCCCAGGTCTTTCGCAGGTCGGCCTCGAGGGATTCGTCCTTCTCATCAACCGCCAGGCCCCAGATCTGCTTTAGTTCGTCGAAATCGGCGCGCAGTTTTTCCCATGGTTCGTAGCGGCGCTTCAGTGATTTCAACCGGGCGAGAGCCTCCCCGGCCTTCTCCTTGTCCTGCCAGAAATCCGGCAGCGCGGTCCGCTTCTCGATCTCCCCGACGTCCCGCTTCAGGGAATCCGGGTCAAAGACCCCTCCAGGTTTCTTCGATCTGGGCACCGAGGGAATTGAGTTTCTGTTCGAGCTCGCTTAACACGCTTTTCCTTTCCTGGTCATCACGTCTTCACGATGAGCCGCCGCCACTTTTTTTCCTTCAGTATGGTGATGGCAAAAGTCCCCTCGACGGGGAACTGGTAAAGACGGATGCTATCATAAGAATCAGCAATCCTGTCAAGGTCCTTCTTCAGCCGGTTGAGCGCCGTTTCAGAGACCGTGGTGCTCTCGAACGCGTCCTTCAGCACCTTCTTGTAGCCGTACTGCACCAGGAGGTCGTAGCCGGCCTTGCGGTGGTCGTCATTTGCAAACTCGCAGGCGACAGCAACAAACATACGCCATTCAGTGTAGGGCATTACCCGGAGCGTGTAAAGGAGCCGCGGCCGCGCGGGCCGCGCGGCCCGCGCTTCCGGCTATAACATCGCGGTTCGCCGCCGTATAGACAATGCCGGGAAAAACCGACACCATTGGAAGGAAGGAGATCCGCATGCGGGACAGCCGTGTCCGTGCGGGCGCTGGCGTGCTGTGCCTCGCCGTGCTCGCGTTCGCTTTCGCACCGCTCCAGGTCTCGGGGCAGCAGGCCCTCCAGGAGCCCCGGACGCTTGCCCCCTTCGCGTCACGGCTGAGGGCTGAGTCCCTGGACTACCAGGTGAAGCTCACCTGGCGCGATGCGCCTGACACGGCCGGCAGCTACCTCGTCTACCGCTCCCCGAAGGAGATCACCGCGGAAAACCTTGGCTCGGCGCTCCTGCTGGGCACGGTGGCCGGCGGCGCGCAGTTCTACGTGGATACCCCCCCTGACGGAAGCGGTTGGTTCTACGCGGTGCTGCTGCGTACCGACGAGGGCACACTCTACACCCAGCTTATCCAGTTCCGCAACGTAACCAGCACCCCGGTCTCTCCGTCGAGCGTGGCTCCCGAAGAAGCCCTGGCGGCGCGCGTGAGCGGGCTGACTGCGGTTGTAACCCCGACGGGAGACTCCGTGCAGGTCTCCTTCCGCGCCTCGAATCCCGGCAGGGACCTGCTGCTGTTCAGGGGCACCTCGCCACTCCTGCAGCCCGAGGACCTCCTCCGCTCGGTCTCGGTGACCCAGCTGGACCAGGGGACCACACGGTACCTGGTGCCTGCCCTTTCAGGGGTCGACTACTGGTTTGCCGTTCTCGATGCCGGGCTTTTCAAGATAGGCCAGGCGCCCCTCGAGAAGGGCGTCAACACGTCGGCCGAGCCTGTGCAGGTGCCAATGGCCAGCGGCCGCATCTCACTAGCCCCGCCAACGCTGGTGCGCAGGACGCTCCCCCTGCCTTCGCTGCAGATCAACTTTGGCGTGCAGAGCGGCCTGCCCCTCGTGGCGGGAAAAGCCTCTGACAGCCCCAAGGAAATGCCTGTGTCTTCCGCCACGGAGAGCTCCGTCGCCATTCTTCGCCACCAGGTGCCGCGGGCCGCGGC
>JBEKVA010000285.1:0-5727 GCA_049514475.1 Spirochaetia bacterium | reverse complement strand
ATCCTGCCCCACAGCGAACGGTATTCTTCAAACGCAATTTGTCCCGGCGACGTTTCATGCAGTCCGAAAAGGACCTGCCGATTGAAACGGTACTCAAGAGCGGCAAACATCGCGTGTGTCTGCGATATGTAGGCCAGGGGTGCTTCTTCAGTACCAGGGTGACTCTTGGTTTCGTCGAAGTACCAGGCCTCCGCGAGGTCCGCAATCAGGCGAGGCCGCATTACCAGCACGCCTCCATTTATCGAGGCCAGATCGCACTTTGAGGTGAGACCAAGACCCTTGAAAAAGTTCTGGTGGCTGTCCCTTGTCCACGCGTCGAATCCCCAGGCTTTCTGATACGCGTAGCTTCCGCGCGGGTCGATGACCGCGGAGAACCCTGCGGAAGAGGGAAACACCGAGAAGATGTCGGGAAGGTTCTTCGGGATGAGTATGTCGAGATCCATGTGAACGACAATTTCATATCTCGAAAACTTGCGGGGAATCAGCAGCCTCTGCGTGAAATGGCCATATTTGCCGGCTGGATCAAGCGGAGATTCAATTACCTCCATGTCCGACCCGCAGGCGGCAGCATATGCTTCGAACTGAGGCTTTACCGCCAGGAATCTCGACCGGTAGGCGTCCCCAACGCACGTACAAAGAAGCAAGTTCTTCATGGTTGCCGAGCAGTTTATCTTCCCCCGACACCATGTCAAGCGTCAGCGGGGCCTTCTCAGTTGTTCAGCGGGTCGGCAGGCTCCAGAGGCACGGCGCGCAGCGTAATACGCTCCGAATGCCGGATAGCCACCAGGGTCGATGCCTTCCCGATGCTTTCGGGGGTGAGCATCCTGTGAAGGTCATCAATGGAGGAAATCACACTCCCGTCGAACTCTACCAGCAGGTCACGCTCCTGGAGGCCTGCCCGCTCGGCAGGGCTGCCCGGCTCCACCGAGATGACCAGGACGCCGCTTTCGGCGTGCATGCCCAGCACGTGCGCCGCATGGGGCGGGACCTTGATGTTCTGGCCGCCAATTCCAAGCCATCCACGGCGGATGCGCCCGTCTCGGATGAGGCGCGGCACTACGTACTGCGCCGTGTTCACCGGGGTCGCAAAGCATAGACCCTGCGCGCCCAGGATGATGGCGGTGTTGACTCCAATAACCTCGCCGTGAGATGTGACGAGCGGGCCGCCCGAGTTGCCGGGGTTCAGTGCCGCATCTGTCTGTATCACGTTGTCGATAAGGCGTCCCGACTGGGACCGCAGCGATCGGCCTACGGCGCTCACAACGCCGGCGGTGACCGTACACTGAAAGCCCAGGGGGTTGCCGATGGCTATGACAAGCTGGCCGACCCGAAGAGCCGCCGAATCGCCCAGCTTTGCCGTTGGAAGCCCTGATTCGTGAACGCGCACAACGGCAAGGTCCGTATCGGGATCGTCTCCGACGAGCGTTGCGGGAAACCTTCGGCCGTCGGTCAAGATGGCTTCAATCCGTGTTGCACCATGAACGACGTGGCTGTTGGTGAGGATGAACCCGTCGGGTGCGAAGATGAACCCCGAGCCGCTGCCGTTGTTCTCCCCACGCCTGCCGTTGACGCTGACCTGGATGTGCACCACGGCCGGGCTTGCCTTGTCCACCCCTTCGACGACGGCACGTGAGTATGCGTCCAGGAGGGCGATATCAGTTGCACTTGCTCCGCTCATGGATAGAAAAGATAAGGCCAAGGCAGCCTTGGGGCAAACGCGGGAGAGGAGCGGTGGGGCCGCCGCGCGCGCGAGCTTTCAGCCCAGGGGATCGCGGAAGAGCTCGACGTCGCGCCCGACAAGGCGCGTAATCGCGGCCCGCTTTCCTGCTTCTTCCGTCTTGAGCCAGGCTTCGTGCTCGGCAGCGCGCGCGCGCGGAACATCGAGCCTGAGGTTGCCGGTCGCGCCGGTAGACTTCTTCGCGGCAATCGCCGCGTCGGGGTCCCGCGAAGCCAGGGTGTCCAAGGTGCGGCCAACCTCCCGGTAGGCATCCCGGAAGGGCATCCCTTCCGCGACAAGCTCGAATGCCCGGTCGGTGGCGTAAATCTCGGGCGTCATGGCGGCGCGCAGCCGTTTCTCGTTCACGCCCAGCTTTCCTATCGTGAGGTCCATGATCCGTACGCAGGCCAGGGCAGTTTCACACCCGCGAAAGAACGGGCCTTTGGTCTCCTGGAAGTCCCGGTTGTATCCGCTCGGGAGCCCCCGGATGACTGACTTGATGGCCTGAAGCTCGGCGGAGACCAGGGCGCTTTTCCCTCGAACGAGCTCCAGCCCATCGGGATTCTTTTTCTGCGGCATGATGCTGGAGCCCGTGCAAAGCTCCTGTGGCAGGGAGAAGTACCCGAACTCGGGGAGTGAGAACAGCATGAGGTCCTGGGCGAGCTTTGAGAGGGTGAGGACCGCCTGTTCCACCGCCTCAAGGACGATTGACTCGAACTTCCCCCTGCTGTTGTTCGCGTACAGCACGTTGTTCTGTACACGGGCAAAGCCGAGAAGCTCGGCTACCATCTCCCTGTTCAACGGAAGGGGCACTCCATAGCTTGCCGCAGAACCCAGCGGGCAGCAGTCGAGGATCTGGGAGGCTCCGCGGGTAAGGGCGGCATCGTCGAGCAGCTCTTCCGCGAAAGCCCCTGCCCACAGGCCGACGGAGGAGGGCATGGCGATCTGCATGTGTGTCCTGCCGGGCATGGGCACCCGCTCGTTCGCCTGGGCGAAATCCAGGAGGCAGGTCACCAGGTCGAGGCATGACCTCTGGAAGGCGAACAGGAAGCCCCTGCTCCACAGCCTCAGGGCAACGAGAACCTGGTCGTTGCGCGACCTGCCGGTATGGATCCTCTTGCCGGGGTCACCGATGGCCTCCACCAGGTGGTTCTCTATGGCGGTATGCACGTCCTCATCGGAGCGGCGGATGGCGAACGATCCTTTTTCATTCTGTGAAATGATATCCTTGAGGGCGCGCTGCAGGCCTTCGTTGTCGGCTTTCGAGAGGCTCCCGATGGAGGCAAGCATTGCCGCATGTGCCATGCTGGCTGCGCAGTCGGCATTCACAAGCCGGGCATCCAGGACAGGGTCGTCGCCGACAGTGAACGCTTCCATCAAAGCATCGAGGCTGTATGTCTTTTCCCAGAGCTTGCCCATATGCGGTTATGGTACTACGCCGGCGCGAGTGCGCTCAAGGCGTTGACACCGCCGCCGCCAGCCCCTAGTATCGAGAGAGGGGAAGCATGATGAGGACACGAGAATCCTTCCTCACGCTAATCGCTGAGCTTGATAACGACTTTCTCGAGCTCGGGCTGGTAATGGACCAGAACCGCAAGGCGTGGGATCGAATCCAGGCGGGAGCGACAGACCCACTGGACTGGGCAGCGCTCGGCTTCACGCTGCACTCGGCCTACGGAGTACTTGAAAACTACTTCCTGCGCGTATCGAAATTCTTCGAAAACTCGCTGGAACCCCAGGAATGGCACAAGGCGCTCGTAGAGAAGATGGTTCTGGAGATCCCTGGCGTCCGTCCCGCGGTATTGCCCGACGAAACAGTGAAAGAAATGGCAATTGATCTCCTGAAGTTTCGCCATCGATTCAGGAACATGTACGGCTCAAAACTCGACCCGGAAAAGACCGCGCATGCGAATCAGAACGCGAATCTGCTGGTCGCCGCCTTCAGCCGTTGCCACGCCGCTTTTGTTGCGAAGCTGGCGGCAATTGCGAAGGGACTGAAATGAACTTCGATCCACGGCCCTACATCGACTACTACAACGCGAAGAACGAAAAGGAATGGCGGGAAATTCGGGCAAGGGCCGAAGAGGCCGTGAAGGAAGCCCGGCGTCTCGCGCGAGAAATCAAGAGGGCGGACCCCGCGGTGCGCGAGGTGATCCTCTTCGGCTCGCTGGCCGAGGAGGGGCCGCGTAGGCTCGATTTCGACATCGACCTGGCACTCAAGGGCGGTGACGATTTCAAGGCGATGGATGCTATCGAGGGTTCGCCATTCAAGGTCGACCTGGTGGACTTCGACCGATTGCCCGAGCATATCAGGGCACGGATCGAGGCGAAGGGAATCATTCTTCGGGACTGACATCCTCTCGTAGACGGCGCTTCTTCCTGCTTTGCGCCAGTGCCAGTTTTTCACAGCGATGCCTTGCTGCTTGTTGCAAATTTGATTCCATGATTCGATGAATGTTCCGGAGGTTGCGGATGATCGTAGAATACTTGATGAGCGCGATGCGGCTCGCGCATTACGAGATCCTGGAAGGCGATGAAGGGTTTTATGGGGAAATCCCGCGTTTCCCTCTTTCGGGTCTCCCGCAAGCTTCCTCTCCCGACCTTTGAAGGTCTGACGCTGAAGATCGAACAACCCGCCTAATGCTTACGATCGGTCCCATTTCATGGACAGGGTCACCGATCCTCTGCGCTCTGGAGAAGACTGGCAGATACTTTCCAGTACTGCCCGTCGGACGCGAGGATCGAGGCGGTCTTCTTATTGAGTTTCATGATTCGGCCTGTTTTCACTTTTCCCTCGTGATCAAAAAAGCGGACAGACTCATTTAGATTAAACCTGGACAGGGCGCGGGTACTCTTCTCCTGTGTGATGAGCTTTAAACGTTCCACGATGAGCCGGTTGAGGTAATGAAGCTCCTCCTCCTTCAGCTCCTTGATGAAAGACTCGATTCTTGTGCGGTCAATCGGCTGCGGGTTCATTCGGTTCACTCCTTGAGAGCATAGTTGGCATAGTACACGGGGAGCGCGTTTTCGTCACTCTGGTCCTTCCTGACGTCCATTACAGCTATCAAGCCTTTGCAGTGAGGTGCTGTGATCGACAACTCACGTGGCGCAATGCGCACACGGTGCCGCAGCTTGTGCATCAAAGAGGATTGTATTAGGCTATGTTTTGATATGGTGGACTTCCAGTCCAGAGTGGACTTGCTCATAAGCAGGATTGTCGAGATCGCTCATCCCTTGCGTATTGTAATGTTTGGTTCAGCAGCCAGAAAGGATAGTGGACCAGACAGCGACGTCGATCTCCTTGTGATTATGCCCGAAGGGACCCAACGCAGATCGACCGCTCAGAAGCTCTACAAGGAGATTTCGGGCATCGGGCTTCCATTTGATGTCCTCATCGCAACGCCTTCGGATATCCTGAAACACAAAGACAATATTGGCCTCATCTACCGTTCGGCTCTCCGTGAAGGGAAAGAAGTTTATGCCGCCTGATTCCGACCCGGGAAGTGGTGGGGACTGGCTCCGCCCATAAAGTTGAGGTGCCTGCAAGCTACGCCACGAAGGCCTCCGAGATGACCCAACGTGAGCTGAAAAGGTGAGCCGAGGGGAATCCAGCTTGTATCAGTGATAAGGCCCGTTTTGTTCGGGCCGAAGGGCATCACACCTTAGTCGTCAGCAGTCTCCCCGTTGTCCCCGTCATCAGCCGCAGGCTCATCTTCATCATCATCTTCCTGCTCGTCGGCTCCCGCGCTGAACTTCGGGTTGTTCCCCGCAATGACCACTGTGATCTCCCCGCGGACCTTCAGATCCTTGAACCCCTCGGAGAGCTCACTGAGGGTCCCCCGGTGCACCTTCTCGAACTGCTTGGTCAGCTCAACGCATACCGCGGCGCGTCGGTCTCCCAGCACCGCCAGTGCGTCCACCAGCAATTTGTGGATGCGAAACGGGGACTCGTAGAAGACCAGCGTGTGCGGCAGTTCTTTTTCCTGGGCAAGGTAGCGGCGTCGAACACC
>JBEKVA010000284.1:0-8254 GCA_049514475.1 Spirochaetia bacterium | reverse complement strand
TTCGAGGAGAAGGCCGCGCAGATGTACGGCCTGAAGAAGATCGGCGGGTTCTGCCACCTCTACATCGGCCAGGAAGCCGCCGCGGTTGGCGCCATCGCCGCCATCGACCTCAGCCGGGACTACACGGTAGGCGCCTACCGCGATCACGGGTACGCGCTGGCGTGCGGCATGGAGCCCCGGGGGCTCATGGCGGAGCTTTTCGGCAAGGCCACCGGCGTGTCGAAGGGCAAGGGCGGCTCCATGCACTTATTCGACGCGGCACGGCACATGTTCGGCGGCAACGGCATCGTCGGGGCGCAGATCCCCGTTGCCACAGGCGTTGCCCTGAAGTGCCGCTACCGCAGGGACGGCGGCGTGGTGCTCTGCTGGTTCGGCGACGGCGCCATCCACCAGGGCTCCTTCCACGAGAGCCTGAACATGGCCAAGATATGGAAGCTTCCCATCATCTACATCTGCGAAAACAACCAGTACGGCATGGGCACCGATTTCCGGCGCGTCTCCTCCATTACCGACTTCGTCGTCATGGGGGCCTCATACGGCATTCCTGGCAAGCAGGTGAATGGCATGGACGTGCAGGAGGTCTACCGCGAGGTAAAAGAGGCAGCTGCGCAGGTTCGTGCCGAAGAGGCCCCCATGTTCCTGGAGATAAAGACGTACCGCTACCGCGGCCATTCCATGAGTGACCCGGCAAAATACCGCACCCCCGAGGAGCTCGAGTCCTACAAGAAGCAGGACCCGCTCCTGATCCAGAAAGCCCGCATGGAAGAGGCGGGCACCCTCACCGCGGAGCAGTACGCGGAGATGGACGCCGCCTGCAAGGCGTCGGTCGACGACGCGGTGAAGTTCGCCGAGGAAAGCCCCGAGCCGGATCCCTCTTCCCTCTACGAGGACATCCTGGCATGAGCACCATCACCTTCCGCGAGGCCCTGCGCGCCGCCATGGACGAGGAGATGGACCGTGATGACGCGGTGATCCTCCTCGGCGAGGAGGTGGGGCAGTACAACGGCGCCTACAAGGTGAGCCAGGGCCTGCTGGAGAAATACGGGCCCGAGCGGGTGATCGACACGCCGATCTCCGAGGAAGGGTTCACCGGTATCGGCATAGGCGCCGCCATGGCGGGCCTGCGCCCCATCGTGGAATGGATGACGCTGAACTTCTCCCTGCAGGCAGTGGACCAGCTCATCAGCAACGCGGCGAAGATGCGCTACATGTCAGGCGGCCAGTTCGCCGTCCCCGTGGTCTTCCGCGGGCCCAACGGACCGGCCGAGTACCTCGGAGCCCAGCACTCCCAGGCGCTGCAGTCCATCTACGCACACTTCCCGGGGCTGAAGGTCGTGGCACCCTCCACCCCTGCCGACGGCAAGGGCCTTCTGAAAAGCGCCATCCGCGACGACAACCCGGTGCTCTTCCTGGAATCCGAGATGATGTACGGGGTAAAGGGCGAGGTGCCCGACGGCGACCATCTCATCCCCCTGGGGCAGGCCGAGGTGAAGCGCCCGGGGAGCAGCGTCACCATCGTGAGCTTTTCCAAGCCCATGCGCATGGTGCTGGAAGCGGCCGAGGCTCTCGCGGCGGACGGCATCGACGCCGAGGTGATCGACCTTCGCACCATCAGGCCACTGGATGAAAAGACGATTTTCGAATCCGTCATAAAGACGAATCGATGCGTGATCGTGGATGAGGCCATGCCGTTTGCCAGCGTGGGCTCGCACATTGCCTGGCGTGTGTCGCACGCCTGCTTCGATGACCTGGATGCCGCGGTGGAGCTGGTGTCGGGAGAGGACGTCCCGATGCCCTACAACCACGGCCTGGAGCTCGCGGCCCAGCCGTCGGTGGCAAAGATAATGGATGCAGTGAAAAGAGTGATGTATGCCTGAGAAAGTGCTGATGATCGCCCTCTCCCCCACCATGGAAACCGGGACCCTTGCCCGGTGGCGCAAGAAGGAAGGGGACACGGTTGCAAGCGGCGACGTTCTCTGCGAGGTGGAGACCGACAAGGCCACCATGGACTACGAGTCCTCCTCCGAGGGCACGCTGCTGAAGATCCTGCTGCCAGAGGGCGGACAGGCGAAAGTTGGGGACCTGATCGCGATCATCGGGAAGCCCGGTGAAGACATTTCGGCCCTCCTGGCTGACACGGGCGCCCCTTCACCCGCCGCGGCGCCCGTGGTGAAGACTGCGACGCCCGGACCCGCGCCGAAGACGGCCGCGGGACCAGCCGCCGCGGCGCAGCCTGCCCGGCCCTCGGGCAGGGTACGCTCATCCCCGCTTGCCCGAAAGCTTGCGGCACAGAAAGGGATCGATCTTGCCAGCCTTCGCGGCTCGGGGCCCGAGGGCAGGATCGTGAAGCGCGACCTGGAGGGGGCAGGGGCGGGTCCTGCGGCCGCGACGGGAAGAGGCGCCCTCACCCCGTCACCGCCTGAGCTCCTGAAGCCCGGTCCGGGGGACCAGTCAGTCCCCGTCTCGCGGATGAGAAAGATCATCGAATCCATGTACACCTCGCCGCATTACTATCTCACCGTTGCGGTCGGCATGGACGAGCTGCTCGCTGCACGCTCCCGCATGAACGCGGGACGGGAAAAGAAAATCTCGGTGAACGCCTTCCTCATGGCCATGGCGGGGAAAGCTCTTGCCCGCCACCCGCAGGTGAATACCTCGTGGAACGGCGACACATTCCTCCGTCACGCCTCGGCCGATATCGGGCTCGCGGTGGCGCTTCCCGAGGGCCTGATCACCCCGGTGGTGCGCGATTGCGGCCGCAAGGGGATTGCCGCCATCGATACAGAGCTGGTTGACCTGATAGCCCGTGCCCGTCTCGGCAAACTCGCCCCCGGGGAGTATAGTGGGGCGACATTCTCGATCAGCAATCTGGGTACATCGGGAATCGACGAGTTCACGGCCATCATCAACCCGCCCGGTTCCGCGATCCTCGCGGTGGGCGCGGTGCGCAAGGAAGCGGTGGTGCAGGAGGACGACTCCATCGTCGTCAGGCAGCGGATGCGCATCACCCTTTCCTGCGATCATCGGGTCATTGACGGCGCGGTAGGCGCCGCATTTCTCAGGGAGCTGGCGGACATGCTGGAAAACCCGCTGCTCGCGCTCGCCTGAAACTGAAGCTTTCTCTGGAGGAATCATCATGGCTGGCTTCGACTACGACGTCCTCATCATCGGCTCGGGTCCCGGCGGGTATGTCGCGGGAATCCGCGCGGCGCAGCTGGGTCTGAAATCCGCGGTCATCGAGCGCGACAAGGTGGGCGGGGTGTGCCTGAACATCGGCTGCATCCCTTCCAAGGCCCTCATCCACCAGGCGGAGATCTTCCGCTCTCTTCCCGCCCTGAAAGACATGGGCGTTGCGGTCGACGTTTCAGGCCTCGACTACAAGAAGGTGTTCGACAAGTCACGCAAGGCCGCTGACGCGCTCTCCAAGGGCGTGCAGTTCCTGCTGAAGAAGAACAAGGTGGAGCTGATCACGGGGGACGCAACGCTCACCGGCAAGAACGAGGTCACCCTGAAGGACGGGAAGAAGGTCACGGGAAAGAACATCATTGTCGCCACCGGCTCACGGCCGCGCATCATCCCCGGCTTCGAGTTCGACGAGAAGCAGGTGCTCTCCTCCACCGGCGCACTGATGCTGCAGAAGCTTCCCAAAAAGGCGATCATCCTCGGCGCGGGGGCCATCGGGGTGGAGTTCAGCCACGTGTGGAGCTCCTTCGGCGTGGAGGTTCACCTTGTGGAAATGATGGACAGGCTTCTCCCCCTGGAGGACGCCGAGGTGGTCCAGGTGCTGACGCGCAGTTTCCAGAAGCGCGGCATCATGACCTACACCGGCACGAAGGCCGTCTCCATGACCAAGGACGCCTCGGGGGTCAAGGTCCTCATCCAGGACAAGACGGGGGCGCAGAAGACGCTGGAGGCCGACCTGATTCTCGTGGTGGTGGGCCGCACCATCAACACCGACGGCCTGGGGCTGGAGAAGCTGGGCATCACGCTGGAAAAGGGGTTCGTGCCCGTCGGGGACTTCAACCAGTCAAAGGTCCCGGGGATCTACGCCATCGGGGACGTCGTGAGCACTCCCCTGCTGGCGCACGTGGCCTCAAAGGAGGGGGAGATCGCGGTGGAGCACATGGCGGGCAAGTCACCCGCGCCGCGCCTGGACCCGCTGGGCATTCCCGGCGCCACCTACTGCGAGCCGCAGGTTGCAAGCTTCGGCCTGACCGAGTGGAAGGCTGTCGAGAAAGGCGTTGCATTCGCCAAGGCGAGCTTCCCCTACCGCGGGGCGGGAAAGTCGGTGGCCGTGGAGGCAACCGAGGGGTTCGTGAAGGTCATCTACGACCCCAAGACGAAGGAGATACTCGGCGCCCACGTGGTCGGCGCGGAGGCCACGGAGCTCATCCACGAGCTGCTCCTTGCCCGCACGGCGGAGCTGCTTCCCGAGGACATCGCCAAGATGATCCACGCGCATCCCACGCTCTCCGAAGCGGTGATGGAGGCAATGCGCGCCGTGGAGGGCTGGGCCATCCACGCATAGACGGATCGCCGATGGAGGCGGAGTGCTGTCATGGATCTCCTGCTGATCCAGCCGCCGTTCGTACAACTGAACTCGCCCTACCCGGCGATCGCGTACCTTGCATCGTTCGCTCGCCGGGAAGGGCATACGGCAAAATGTATCGATCTTTCCATCGAGCTCTTTCGCACGATTTTCTGCCCGACAGGGCTGAGCACTGTATTCGCTGAAGCCGAGAAGCGCCTGGCCGGCCGGGTCGACACGTTCGACAAGCCGACCAGAAAAAACGTGCAGCGCTACCTCTCCAATGCTGAACGCTACGTGCAGTCCATCGACAGGGTGATCGGCCTGCTTGCCGGCGGCGACGATGCCTTTGCCCACGAGCTTTCCGCGGGCCGCAGGGTGCCCTGGGGCCACAGGTCCGAGGGATTCCTGGATGCAAACGACGGGGAGATCGGTTCGGTCGATGCGCCCCTGCTGGCAAGCCTGATCGTCGAAGACCTGGCTGACTTCATCACCTTCGCGGTGGATCCCGACTTCTCCCTGGTGCGCTACGCCGAGTCGAAGGCATCCTCGCAGCCCGACTTCCGCGTGGTGGAGAAAGCGGCACGGGAGAGCTTCCTGCTCAGGGAGCTCTTCAGGCCGCTTGTCGCGCGAACGCTGGAAGGCATGCGCGCGGGGGTCGGGGAACACGCGGGGACCGGCTCGGGCCCAGCTTCCGCGGCAGTGCCCCGTGCGGGCCCAGCTCCTGCGCCGGGTGCAACGCGGTACGGCGCGGAGTCAGCGCCCCTGCATCCAGCGGGCTTCACCCCGCGACTTCTCTGTGTGAGCATCCCGTTTCCCGGCACGCTCCCCGGCGCGCTGGTGCTGGCGGAAGAATCCAGGAGAATCTTCGGCACGGACATCCGGATTGCCTTCGGGGGAGGTTACGTGTCCACGGAGCTGCGCGCGCTGCGTGACCCGTCGATTTTCCGCTATACCGATTACCTCTGCTACGACGCAGGCTACGGGGCGCTCTCTTCGATCATCTCCTCGGTGGGAACGGGAAAGACGAACCTCTACAGGACCGTCGTTCAGCGTGAAAAAGGATTGACAGCGTGGGGGTTCGAAGGGACCGACCTCGCCTTCTTCCGCTCGGAGGCCGCGTACGAGGCGCGGGAGACGGAAGGCGCCGCTGAGATCCAGCAGCGGGAGCTCACCGCCATCCGCGAGGTCTTTCCCGACTACGCCGGCATCGACTTCAGGCGCTACGTGCGCATCGTCGAGGGCACCAACCCCATGCACGCCCTCTGGTCCGACGCGAAATGGATCAAGGCGCGCCTTGCCTACGGGTGCTACTGGCGCACGTGCGCCTTCTGCGACACGGCGCTGGACTACATCGCGCGGTTCGCCCCCGCGTCGCCGGAAGCGCTTTTCGACCATCTCCAGAAACAATCGGCAGCGGCCCGCCAGCGCGGCATCCACTTCGTGGACGAAGCGATGCCGGTGCCCCACCTTGTGCGCTTCGCGCTGGAGAACATCCGCGGCGGGCGGCCTTTCTCCTTCTGGGGAAACACCCGGCTGGAGGCGCAGTTCAGCGCGGACACCTGCGCGCTGCTCGCCGAGGGGGGGCTGGTCGGGATCTCCGCGGGCCTGGAGATTGCCACGGAGGCAGGGCTGCAGAAGACGGGCAAGGGTCTCGTGCTGGCTGACGTCGTCGGGGCCCTGGCGGCGCTGAAGGCGAACGGCATCCTGGTCCATCTCTACCTGATCTACGGGTGGCCGGGGCAGTCGGGGCAGGAGATCGTCGACGCCATGGAGGTCGTCAGGCAGCTGTTCGTCGAGGGGCTCGTCGATTCCGCCTTCTGGCACAAGTTCATCCTCACCCGCCACTCCCCGATGTACGCGGAGTGGAAGGCGGGGCAGCGGCCCGGCCTCCAGGTGATCGAGCGGCCGTGGACATTCGGCTCGAACGACCTCTCCTTCGAAGGGGAAGAGGAGCTGGCCGTCTACGGCCCTTGCCTGGATGCGGCCATGGATGCATGGATGGAGGACAGCGGCCGCCAGGAGCCGGTGTCACGCTGGTTCGACTTTCGCGTGAGCAGGCCGACGGTCAAGCCCGATTATATCGAGCACCTGGCCCGCTCCGCGCAGCGAATACTCTCCGCACCCGAGGCTGCCGCGGGAAAGAAGATCGTCTGGCTCGGCGGCCGTCTCCTGCCCGAGGCGACAGGGAGCGGCGGGGTCAGGCTCTCCTGGTCGTACCGCAACCGCATGGAGCATATCGAGCTTCCCACTGACGCCGCCCGCCATTTCATGGCGGCAATTGCAGAGACGGGCACAATGGGCGACTTCCTCTCCCGCATGGGCTCGGTCAACGAGGAGCCATTCCAGGAGACAAAAGCCTTTCGAGCTCTACGCACCCGGGGCCTGGCCGCCTATTGAGAGGCTGGCGCCCGGGCTGCATAGGTTACCTGCGAGTGGCTGGCGACCGGCCCCTCCGCTACCATGCCGGCTTGCGAAGCGCGCGGTAGCGGCGGATCAGGGCGTTCGTCGAGCTGTCATGGGGAAGCGCTGCATCCGATGCAGCCTCCAGCTCGGGCACGATCCGCCCCGCGAGCACCTTTCCCAGCTCCACTCCCCACTGGTCGAATGAATCGATGCCCCAGATGATCCCCTGGGTGAAGACGCTGTGCTCGTAGAGTGCAATGAGCTTTCCCAGTGCCCCGGGGGTCAGGCGATCCATCAGGATCGTGCTGGAGGGGCGATTGCCCTCGAAGATCCTGTGCGCCACCAGCGCCGGCGGCGTCTTCTCCGCTTCCACCTCCGCCGCGGTCTTTCCGAACGCGAGAGCCTCCGCCTGCGCGAACACGTTCGCCATAAGCAGGTCGTGGTGCCGGCCCAGCGGGTTCAGGGGCTGCGCGAAGCCGATGAAGTCGCAGGGGATGAGCTTGGTGCCCTGGTGGATCAGCTGGTAAAAGGAGTGCTGCCCGTTGGTGCCCGGCTCCCCCCAGTAGACAGGCCCCGTTTCCCAGGTAACGGGTGTGCCGTCGAGGGTGACGCGCTTGCCGTTGCTCTCCATGGTCAGCTGCTGCAGGTAGGCGGGGAACCGCTTCAGGTACTGGTCATAGGGAAGGACGGCAATTGTCTGGGCGCCGAAGAAATTGTTGTACCACACCGCCAGCAGCGCCATGAGCACGGGCAGGTTCGCCGCGAAAGGGGCCGTGCTGAAATGCTCGTCCACCTGGTGCATGCCGTCCAGCATGGCGCGGAAGCCCTCGGGGCCGACGGCGATCATGGTGGAAAGGCCGATGGCGGAATCCATGGAGTAGCGCCCCCCGACCCAGTCCCAGAAACCGAACATGTTCGCCGTGTCGATGCCGAACTTCGCCACTTCGGCCGCGTTGGTGGAAACCGCGACGAAGTGCCGGTCCACGGCGGCAGGGTCCTTCAACGCCGCGAGGGCCCAGCTGCGCGCCGTGTGCGCATTGGTCATGGTCTCCAGCGTCGTGAATGTCTTGGAAGAGATGATGAACAAGGTCTCCGCGGGGTCCAGGTCACGGGTGGCCTCGGCGAAATCAGTCCCGTCGATGTTTGAGACAAAGCGGAAGGAGAGCGAGCGCTCGCTGTAATGCCGCAGGGCTTCGTAGGCCATCACTGGGCCCAGGTCGGATCCGCCAATGCCGATGTTGACAACGGTCCTGATCGGCTTGCCCGTGTAGCCCTTCCACTGGCCGCCGCGCACCGCGCGGGAGAAATCGGCCATTTTCT
>JBEKVA010000283.1:0-5777 GCA_049514475.1 Spirochaetia bacterium | reverse complement strand
GATCCTGGGCGGCGCGCTGGCCGGCGCCGGCCTGTGGCGCCTGGTTTTCCTGATCAACCTGCCGCTGGGCATCGCCGCCCTCCTGGTGCTTCTCCTGAAGGTGCCCGAAAGCCGGGACGAGCACTCCTCGGGCCGCATCGACTTCCTGGGCGCGGCACTCCTCGCCGTCGGGCTTGCCGGGCTCACCTGGGGCTTCGTCTCCGCCCCTGATGACGGTTTTGGCGATGCCCGCGTGCTGGCCGCGCTCGTCATCGGCGTCCTCGGGGTGGCAGCTTTCCTGGTGATCGAAGCGCGCAGCGCCCACCCGATGATCCCGCTGACCCTCTTCTCCTCGCGCACCTTCAGCGGGGTGAACCTTCTCACCTTCGGGCTGTACGGCGCGCTCTCCGCCGGGACATTCTTCCTCTCTCTGAACCTCGTGCAGGCGCAGAGCTACAGCATGACGATAGCGGGACTTGCCTTCACTCCCTTCGCCCTGATCCTGACGGCACTGTCGCGATGGGCCGGCGGCCTGGTGGATCGCGGGGGGCCGCGCCTGCCCCTCATCATCGGCCCTGCCACCGCGGGGGCGGCGTTTTTCGTCTGGGCTTTCTGCGGCCTCTCCGAGGGGCCGGCGCGCTACTGGGTGACATTCTTTCCCGGCATCGTGCTGCTGGGCATCGGCATGGGGATCACCGTTGCGCCGCTGACCACCGCGGTCATGAGCTCCGTGGCCACGCACTTCGCCGGCACGGCGTCCGGCATCAACAACGCGGTCTCCCGCACCGCGGGGGTGCTTGCCATTGCAGTGGCGGGAGCACTGGCCCTGTTCCTGTTCTCCAACGCGCTGCAGGCGCGCACCTCTGCCATCGATCTCAGCGGGGAGGCGCGGGGCGCGCTTGCCGCGGAGGCCTCGCGCCTGGGAGCGGCGAGTGTTCCCGCGCAGGTGGCCCCGGAAAAGACGGCGGAAGTGCAGACGGCGATACGGCTTGCATTCGTCGATGCCTTCAAGGTCGTCATGCTGATCTGCGGCGTGCTGTCCTGGATCGGCGCGGCCCTGGCCGGCGTCTTCGTCGAGCGGAAGTTCACGGCGGCGGCGTAAGACGCATTCGCTGCGGCGTAAGACGCGCGGCGCAAGGGCAGTGGCGCAGGGCGGCCGGCGGCTTACGCCGCCGTGGCCGCCGAAACCGAGTGCGCCGCGCGGTACCACTCCACCGTCCGCCGCACCCCCTCCTCCAGCGTGGTCGGCGCAAAATCGAAGCGGCGCTGGAAGCTGCTGCCATCCACGACGTAGGGCTCCTCTTTCTGGTAGAGCACCTCGGGGATCTCGCGCAGCAGCGGGTTGAAGAGGCCCATCATCGTGATGAGCGCGCGCGGGAGCCTGCCTAGGTCGGTGGGGCGTCCCGCGGCGGCGAAGAACAGCCCGGCAACCTCGCGCGTGGTGAGCGTCCTGTCGTTGGGAACGATCCATGCCTTCCCGTGCGCCTCGGGGCGCAGCGCCGCGGTGGCAAGGCTCCGGCCGTAGTCATCGACGTACGTGTAGGTGTGCAGGAGATCCGGGTCCCCGATCATCGCGGGACGTTTTCCGGCAAACAGGGGATCCAGGAACCTGACGGTCCCGAAGACGCTCTGCATGTCGGCACCGGGGCCGTAGTAATCGGAGGCGCGCACCGAGACCCACCGTAGGCCCTGCTTCTCACCGGCATCCACTAGGGCCTGGTGAAGACCCTGCTGCAGTGCGCCTTTCCGCGACGGGGGGCGCACCTCGGTCTCTTCATTGATGAGGGAAACCCCGCGGGCGTACATGTAGAGATTCTGGGCAAGGGCGAGCACTGCCCCGCCGCGGAGCGCCGCGGCGCGCAGGTTGGCGTGGAGCACCGGCAGCACGCGGTACCAGTCCTGGTAGAGCACGTTGGCGCAGTGGTAGATGTGGGTGGCCCCTTCGCTCACGGCAAGGACGTCCGCGGCCTTCAAGGCACCCGCCGAGCGTACCTCCAGCTTGGCCGCGGCCTCGGGGCCCAGCTCGGCATCCAGGGAAGCGGGGCGCCGGCCGGATCGATTGACCATCCGGACCCTGAATCCCGTGTTCAACAGGAATCGGGCGGCAGAGCTTCCTACGGGCCCTGTTCCGAATATGACGTGAAAATCAGAAGCCATGAAAACCTCCTATGTAGGCAGTGTCTACATAAGGAATATATCAACTGATGTAGGCATCGTCAACATTAATTGTGGGCATTGCCAACATTTTTCTTGCCGAATATGTGCCCTTGTAGTACTGTGGTTCCAGGCATGGGTGCAAAGGACAATTATCACCACGGAGCGCTTCGCGAGGCCCTTCTCTCTGAGGCCATGACGAGCCTGGAAAAGGATGGGATACAGGGACTGAGCCTTCGCGGCCTGGCCGAGGCTGTCGGCGTCTCCAAGACGGCGCCCTACCGGCATTTTGCCAGCAAGCGTGATCTTTTGGTTACGCTGGCTGCCGAAGGCTTTCGGGAGTTTGCAGACAGGCTCGAGGGGTCACAGGCCACGGCCATGACCGACGCCATAACCGGGCCTGGCGCCGCGGCTGGCCCGTGGGCCGGGCCCCCCCCCGCCGTCGTCGCTCCCCCCCCTGAAGCCCCCGCCGACCCCCTGTCGTGTGTCCGGGCCCTGTCACAGGCATACCTCTCTTTTGCAAAGGAAAGGCCGGCCCTGTATCGGCTGATGTTTTCCCGTCTCGGCTATAGCCTTCACTCGGAAAGCTGCCGGCTGAACAGCGAACGCGCCCTGGCCACGCTGTTCACGGCGGTGCAGCAGGCCCAGGCGTCAGGGTGGCGGCCCGAGCAGGAGGGCCGCGCGCTGGCGCTCTCCGTGTGGGCCAGCGTGCACGGCTGGGCGAGCCTCCTCATCGACGGCCTGCTCCCCGACGGCCTGATGCGGGAGGGCGAGCAGTGGCCGGATTTCGCCCGCGTTCTTTTTTCATAGCCGCCGCCTTCTCTTTCCTGTCGATCTGCGCGAGCATCCCGTCCAGCAGCCGGCCCAGCGCGCCGCGCTCCCGGCCGAGCGGTCCGAACACATCTTCCGAAGCCTCCAGGAGCGCGGCATAGGCGCGGGAGAGAGTCGTGCTGCCACGCGGCGTCATGGTGAGGAAATGCTCGCGCCTGTTTTCCGGGTTGGTCACCTGGCGCAGCATGCGCTTGGCCTCCAGTGTCTTCACCCTCTGGCTGACAAGGGACTTGCTGGCGCCGATGCGCCCCGCCACCACCTGGTGCGGCGCCGGCGCCCCTTCGCCCACCGCCATGAGCACGAGAAACTCGGGGTAGGTGAGCCCCATGGGGGAGAGCAGCTCCCGCTGCGCGTACGCGTCCAGGCGGATCACCACTTCATGCAGCTTGTAGACTTCAGAATCCCTGAATTGCACGCATCCCTCTCAATAGTTTTCGCTGGTGATGGAGCCGGCGCCTTTTCGGCGGAGGATCCGGCAGACGTCGGCCACCATGCCGGGATTGCCGGACACGTAATAGTCGACCGCTTCCGTGCCGGCCGCCAGGCTTTCCATCTGCTCCGTGACTCTGCCATGGATGGCGCCCTCTCCGCCAGGTTCCCGGCTTATGCAGGTGAGCTTCTCCAGCTTCAGCCGGCCGTCGAGCTGTTCGAGGTAGCGCCGCAGGTAATCATCCCCCCGCGTGCGGCACCCGAAGTACAGCGTCACCTTTCCGGCGCGCTCCCTGTCCGCCAGCGCGCGCAGCATGGGGAGAAACGGGGCAACCCCGGTTCCCGTGGCCACGAACACGCTTTCCCGCGAGCCTTCGCGCAGCCGCAGCTCTCCCATCGGCGGCCTGATGGTGCACGTGTCTCCCGGGCGCAGGGAGGCGACGTATCGGGAGCCCATGCCGCCCGGGCGCGTGTCGATGAGCAGCGTGAGCCTGCCGCGGCCCAGGTCGGCAACCGAGTACTCCCTCCACTCCGACTCACCGACGCGGAGCTTTATGTACTGGCCGGGGACAAAGGGAATGTCATGGTCGATGCGGAATGCAATCTCCCGCACCGTTTCCGTCACGCACGTCGAGGAGATCACGACGGCCGTGAGGGCATCGCGGGGGCGCTCCTCGATGGAGGTTGCAGCCGGCTGCGGAGTGCCTGCCGCCGCCGCGGCGGTTGTGCGGGCCGCGGTGACGATGCGCATGAATCCCCCGAGGCCTACCGCGCGGGCTGCGGCGGCCACCCCGCCCATCAAGGCCCCCGCGATGCCCAGCGATGAGACATCAGATCCGGCAAGCAGCAGGCCGCGGACCGGCGTCTTCACGCGCAGGCAGCGCATGCGGTAGCGCCGCGGTGTCACGGGGATCCCGTACATCTCCCCGAAGCCGCGGTTGGTGAAGTGCTCGATGGAAAGCGGCGTGGAAAGCTCCCTGTAGGTGACAAGCCGGGAAAAGCCGGGAATGTGCTTCTCCACCAGGGCCAGGAGACCGTCGGAGATCTTTTCCTTCAGCTCGTAGTAGTCAGCCTTCCGTTGCTTCCACGGCTGGCCCTGCCATCGCGCAAAATCCGAGGCGCTCGCGAATGCAATGATCTCCGCCGTGTGACCCCGGGCGTCACCTGATTTCATCGAGGGAAAGGAGAGGTAGCAGCTGCCCGGCCGTCCTGCCATCAGGTCCCCTGTCCCCTGTGCCGGGGAATCGTGGTCGTAGTCCGAATAGATCCACACATTTTCCCCGCGGATTCCCAGTGATGCGGGGGATTCGCCAAGGCCCACGTAGAGGGTTACGGCGCTTTCTCCTGTCGGGACGGTCTCCAGCTCCCGGCGGGCCCCTGCCGCCTGGCCAGCCGGCAGAAGGCGGAGGAACGTGTTCCTGGCCCCCGCATCGGAGATGACGAGGGGCGCCAGTATCTGAAGCTCGCGGGGAGCCGCGCCGTTTCGATCGGTGACGCGCACCCCGATGGCGCGGCCGCCCTCCACGAGCACCTCCTGCACCTCGTGGCTCAGCCGGCACTCCCCGCCGGCGGCCTCGATGACCGGCTCGATGAGCCGTGCAATGCGGGAAGACCCGCCGCGCGGGTAATACGCGCCATGCAGGTAGTGGCTCACGATCAGCGCATGGATGGCGAACGCACTCTGCCCGGGAGGCAGGCCGTAGTCACCCCATTGGCTTGCCAGCACGGCGCGCAGGCGGACGTCCCTGGTCAGCCCGGATAGGACGTCAGCCGTTGTCGAAAGGGCCTGCCGTCTGCCGGGCAGGTTGATTGCCCGCAGGAAAGCCGAGAAGGGGGCAGGAGCGAAGCGCGCCAGGTAATCCCTGGTGTGCCACCGCGTGGCGGCGGCAATTGCGCGAAAGTATTTCCGCAGCGCCTTTTCCTCCCCGGGGAAAGCGGCCAAAAGGTTTCCCCTGTAGGCAGCAGGGTCTGACGGCTCTTCGACGCTTAGCCCCGGGTAAAGGAAACGTTCGAACACCGGCGGCATCCTGTTCCACTGCAGCCTGCCGCGGGTGAGGTAGTCCATGATGAGGCGGAGCATGCTCCCGTCCGCCATTTCCCCGACGTAGTGCAGCCCGACGTCCCACTCGCGGCCGCCGCGGCGAAACACGTGGGTCAGCCCTCCGAGCTCGAAGTGCCTTTCCAGCACGAGGACCTTTTTCCCCGCCAGGCGCGCGAGCAGGCCCGCCGCGCTCATGCCGCCAATGCCGGATCCTATGACAATGGCATCGTAGTGTTCGGAGGGGGAGAAAGATGCGCTATGAGAGTTTAACATATTGATAGTTTAATACTTAAACCGTATATCGTCAAGCCGGGGGTGGGAGCCGCGCCGGGGGTGGGAGCCG
>JBEKVA010000282.1:0-5805 GCA_049514475.1 Spirochaetia bacterium | reverse complement strand
AGGTGATGCAGGACCTGGCGGCAGGAGCCACGGGACCCGCGGCGATGTCCCCCGGGGCGCGCCCGACAGCCTCCCCGCAAAAGCTCGATATCCGCGCCGACTACGTGGCCCACCTCGCGCGGTTCCGCTCAGACCTTTCCCCCCTGCGGATCGTCATCGACTGCTCCAACGGCATGGCCGGCATCTACCTGCACGATGCCCTGCAGGGCACCGGCGGGCATTTCAGCTTTCTCTTCGACCAGCCCGACGGCAGGTTCCCCAATCACGCGCCCAATCCCCTGATCGAGGAGAACCTCGCCGCGCTGAAGAAGCGCGTGGTGGAGGAAATGGCGGACATCGGCATCTGCTTCGATGGGGACGCCGACCGCGTGATGTTCGTCGACGAGACGGGCAGGTTCATCTCCCCCGACCTGCTCATCGGGCTCCTGGGCACGTACTACTTCCGCCGGCACCCCGAGCGCCTGGAGGGGGGAAGCCGCACCGTCACCTACGACGTGCGCTCGTCGCGCAGCGTGGTGGAGTTCCTCCAGGCACTCGGCGCCGCGCCCGCCATCTGCCGCGTGGGGCACTCCTTCGCGAAAAAGCTGCTGCGCGACACCGCCGGCATCATGGGAGGAGAGCTGGCGGGGCACTACTATTTCCGGGAGAACTATTTCTGCGACTCGGGCATGATCGCCGCGCTGGTGGTGCTGGAGGTGCTCGCAACCGACGGACGACCGCTCTCAGCCGTGATGCAGGACATCCGAAAATATGCCTTCTCCGGGGAGCTGAACTTCACGGTGCCCAACGGGGCGCAGATCGTGAGCCGCGTGCGCTCCGATTATGCGGGGGGAAAGCTCACCGACATCGACGGCATCCGCATCGATTTCCCCGACTGGTGGTTCAACCTGCGCGTCTCAAACACGGAGCCCCTCCTCCGGCTGGTCGTCGAGGCGGCAACCGAAGAGGGGCTCCGGGAGAAGAAAGAAAAGCTGATCGGAAAGATCAGGCTCTACGCGTCTGTCAATCCGGCGGGATGACCAGCTGCCACCCGGGGTAGATCAGGTCGGGGTTCTGGATCAGCTTGCGGTTGCGCCGCCAGATGTTCGGCCACTTGTACGGGTCCCCGTAGATGTCCTTGTACTCGGCAATCCTCCAGAGGCAGTCGCGGCGCTCGGGGATCAGGCGGACGGCGTACACGCCCTTCACGGCGAATGACTTGTAGATGTCGATGTAGCGCTGCGCCTCGTTGAAGTAGTCGACGGCCTTCGCGTAGTTGCCCGCCGCCTTCTCCTTCAGGCCTTGCGACCACAGGTCGCGCGCCTGCTGCAGCAGGGACGCCGCGTCCTCGTCCGCCATGACCGCCGTGTCACCGTTGGACGGGATTGCCATGGATTGGGGCGACGGAGCCGTCTTGTTCTGCTCCTCCTGCATCATGCGGTCGATTTCCTTCAGGAAATCCTCTTCCTTCCAGTCTTTCGGCCTGCTCACGGTGCCGTCCTCGCCGACCACGGTGAGCTTCGAGGCATCCACCAGGGACTTCATCACCTGCGCCTGCAGCTCTTCGGCCTTCTTCTTCGCCTCGGCCTGCTGCGCGTCACGCGCCGCCTGGGCAATGCGGATGGTTTCACGGGCCGCCTCGCGCGCCGCGCCGAAGTTCTCCTCCGCGTCGTCCAGCTTGTAGCCCTGGAGGGACTCGACGCCCTTCAGGTACAGCCCCGTCACCTTTTCCCTCTGGCCGGGGGCATACTGGTACAGCTCCTCGTCCTCGGCCTGCTTCATGAGCTGCTCGGTTTCGTACTTCGTCTGGCGGACGCCCGACAGCCGGGTTTCCAGCCTGCCACGGAGGTCCGTCATATCTTTCAACGCCTGGTAGGCGCGCGCCCGCGCATCGGCGTAATTCTCGTCCTTGTAGAGAGCGGCAGCCTCGTCGATACCGGCGGTCGCGCTCTGGTAATCCTCGGGCAGGAACTTGTCTGCTTCCAGCTCCAGCAGCCTCTTGCGGGCCGCCTCCATCCGTGCCGCCATGTCCTCGGCTCCGCGCTGCACCGCGTTGGTAAAGGCAAGGTCAGCCTTTTCCTTGGAATCAGCGAGCCGCTGGCGCGCCGTGCCAGGGTCCTTTTCCCTCAAGTCGACGCCCTCGTCGAGGAGCCTGCGCGCGGCATCGTAGTTGGGGGCGTCGTAAAAGTCGGCGTCGACCTCCTTCGCGCGGGCCAGGGCGTTGCGGGCTGCCATGATCTCGTCGTCGGTGACCGGGGCAACCGTCGTCGTCGTGCCGGTCGTTCCCGTGGTGCCGGTCTGCTCCGTGATGGTGAAGGTGGCGCTCACTACCGGCGAGTCGCTCATCCCGGTCTTGTAAGCGATGGCGCGAATGGTCGTTGTTGCGGCTACCGGGACAGGCCCCGTGTAGACGGTGCCGCTGCTGGCGCTGGGAGCAGAGCCGTCAGTGGTGTAGCGGATCTCTGCCCCTTCCGTGGATGTGGCGATGGCGACAGATTGCGCCCCTGTGAAGCTGCCCTCCGCGGGGGTGAATGCGGGTGCCGCGACGGTTTCGGTCGGCGGCTTGGGTGTCGATGGGCAATTCACCAGGAGGAGGGAGAGACCGAGGATCGCGACGACGCGGACCATTCGTGACATTATGAGCCTCCCTGTCGACACATTCTCCGCCCACTCCCTGTTTGCCCGGGCGAGCCGTGGGGCGGGTCGCTATTTCAAACGGCGCTGCAAAAGTTTACCAGCAGAAAAATCGGTTGTCAACTCAAACCCGAATTGGTAAAATGGATCAAGTCGAAGAGAAAATGAGGAGGCTGCGCATGAGGGCAAAGTTCATCCTCTCCGCCCTGGTGCTGTTCATGGCAACGGGGCTCCTGTGGGCGCAGTTCTGGAAAGACTACAGCGACAGCGACCGCAAGACCATTGGAGAAGCTTACTGGCTGGCCGGCAGGCAGTACACGGCAGTCGGCAAGACCGAAAAGGGCCGCGAGTATCAGGCGGTGGCGAAAGCCATCTACCCGCAGCTCGACCCATCGGCCATCACAGATGAATCGCAGCCTTCCGCCGCGGAGCTTCTCGCGCAGGGCCGCGCGACGACAATCGGCGGCGGGGCATCGGCGGTCCCCACCGGAGCGCTGAACTCGTTCTTCCTGCGTTTCGTCGGATCCCTCGTGGAAGAGGATGCGGCGGGCGCCGCCGGTTTCCTCGATGGCTCGATCTACCTCACGAAAGTGCCCCAGGAAGTGACCCGCGACGAGGCGCAGAGCGGGCTTTCCGAGGCGTTCAAGGGCGACCCGCTGAAGGGGAAAGAGCCCTCGGCCGTCTATGACCTGGACAGCATTGTGATTGCCCGCGAAGGGCCTGCCATGCAGAAGGCGTGGGGAGATTCCTACACCCTCACCGTCAGCGCGAAGGAAGACTACTCCTCGGTTGCGAGCATCTGGGACATGAAGCAGCAGTTCTTCATCCGTCGCAGCCAGGGCAACTGGTACATCTTCGCCTATGGCCAGACCCAGCCGCCCCTCACCTGGTCTCCCCAGTCGTCAGCTCCCGCCGCGGCGGCGCCCCCGGCCGTCCCCACCGAGGTGGAGGAGACGAAAGCCATCACCGACACCTTCAACGGCTTCCTCGAGGCTCTGCTGAAGAAGGATGCAGACGGGGCTGTGGCCTATATGCAGGACAACGTGAGGTTTCTCAAGCTCAACCAGACGGTGACCAGGGAAGAGCTGAAGACGTCCCTCCAGGGGTACTTCGACAGCGCGAGCTTTCCCTCGGAAACACCGGCCGATGTCGTGGATGCTGACAGCATGTTCGTCGAGCTGGCCGCGAGCCCCGTCGAAGGAGTGGAGGGCCCCGTCTACGTGCTGAATGCCAAGGCGAAGATCGACTTGTCAGCAAGCATTCCGATCTGGTCCACCTACCAGCGCTACTACTTCGCCAAGGACGGAAACGATTGGAAGATATTCGCCCTTCTCCTATAGCGCGGGCCGCGCTCGCAAAAGTCCTCCTCTGCTCGCTGCTCTTCCTCAGCTTGGGGGCCGCTGCGGGCAGAGCTGCCTCGCAGGACGCGTTGGGCAGCCTCCTCTACCGTGAAGGGGAGGTGTCGCTGGAGCGCAACGGCGCCGCCATGGACAGCTTCGAGATCGGCCAGGACGTCGAGAGCTTCGACGTGGTGAAAACCGGCTCTGACGGGCTGGCCGAGATTGACATCTCCTCCCCGCAATTGCCCGCCATGAAAGTGAAGGTCAGCTCGGAGACGCAGTTCAGCGTCGAGGTATCCACCCTCAAGGGAAAGCAGCAGACGACCATCGGCATCGTGGGGGGAAGCGTGTCGCTGAAGGTGGCCAAGCTGGGCGGCGCGCAGGAGGTCAACGTCAGGACCGACAGCGCCGCGATGGGCGTGCGCGGCACCGACTTCACGGTCACCGCCCCGCCGACGGGGGACGTCCTTGTAACCTGCGATGAGGGGGAGGTGGTCTGCACCGACGACCAGGGCAAGGAGCTGAGCGCCATCCCCGGCACCGTGGTGGAGAAACGTCCCAGCGAGCTCTTCCGCACCGTGCCCGTGGCCGCCACGGGCCTGGAAGCCTACCGCACGCAGTGGCGCTCGGAGCGGCTGCAGTTCCTTCAGGCGAATGCCCTGCCGATCATCACGCGGAATGTCCGCCTGTACACGACGCTCAGCCGCGAGCTGAACCTGGAGGCCGCGGAGCTTTCCCGCAGCAGGACGATCATCGGCAGGTGGGCCGATGAGGACAGGAGCGGCCGGGCGGGCCGGGGCCGGGGCCAGCGCGGGCAGGCACAGCTCCTGCGCGAGCGGAGGATCATCGGCGCGCTGCTCGTGCGCATGCGGCGCACCGTGTTCCAGCTCGAGCGCGTGGAGTTCCGCATCGAGCGGCTGCAGGCCCTGCACGAGCGGGGGGTCGGCACGGGCACCCTCGACGGAGGTGTCACCACCGCGCAGTTCTTCGAGCGTTTTCAGCGGGAAAGAAATGACGTGGATCAGAAGCTCGCGCAGACCCGCTTCGTTACAAAAATGTTCGTGCGCAGAAACGACGGCCAGCTGCCCTGAATCCGCAACTCCACGGAGTACCGCGGAAGGAGTACGTCGGCGCCCTAGAAGATCGCCTTCTCAGTCTCCAGGTCGAAGAAATGGATCTTGGAGAGGTCGGGGTGCAGGTTGGCGACATCGCCGATGTGGAAGGAGAAGCGCGGCGCCACCTTCGCGACGAGCTGGTTGTTCTTCGTGCTGACCCAGAGGTGGATTTCGGAGCCCAGCGGCTCGATCACCTCGACATTCGCCGGAATGTTATTGGACTTCTCCGCGGTTTCGCTGTACAGCAGGTCCTCGGGGCGGATGCCGAAAATCGCGTCCTTGCCGGCGTAGTTGCGCAGCGTTTCCGACTGCTGCGGGGTGAGCTCCATGCGGAAGGCGCCCTCGTCGGCGATCAGCCGTCCGTTCTCCATCTTCAGGCTGACCTTCATGAAGTTCATCGGGGGGGAGCCGATGAAACCCGCCACGAAGCGGTTCACCGGCGTGTTGTACAGGCCCAGGGGAGTGCCGATCTGCTGGATGATCCCGTCCTTCAGGACGACGATCCTGTCCCCCATGGTCATGGCCTCGATCTGGTCGTGGGTGACATAGATCATCGTTGCCTGCAGGCGGTGGTGCAGGGCCGAAAGCTCCGCGCGCATCTGGACCCTCAGCTTCGCATCCAGGTTGGACAGCGGCTCGTCGAAGAGAAACACCTTTGGCTTGCGCACTATGGCGCGGCCGACGGCCACGCGCTGCCTCTGACCTCCGGAGAGCGCCTTCGGCTTGCGGTCCAGGAG
>JBEKVA010000281.1:0-5815 GCA_049514475.1 Spirochaetia bacterium | reverse complement strand
CCGGGAGGATGGTTGTATACCTCCCGCTCTTGGAAAACGCGCTGGCGGCCCGCCACGACGCATAGTTTTTATCCCGCTTGATCAAAGCCGATACCCTGCACTGATTCCTGTTCTCCGACCTGCTCTTTTGCTTTTTGTGGATTGAGAACCACCTCCCCAACGGCTGACCAGTTCCTCGTTCCCCTCGACCATCGGCTCGGGTGGCGGCGGCGCGCCTGCTCGTAGGTCTCATTACGTGCGCACAGTATCTGCGCCTCCCGTCCTTCGTGTCGTGCCGCCGGGCTGACAAACTTGATTCCGCTATGACGATGTTCCCTATTGTACCATCGCACGAATCGTTGCACCCACTCCCGCGCCGCTGCCAGGCCCTCGAAGGGGCGACTCGGATACTCAGGCCGATACTTCAACGTGCGAAACAGCGCCTCGGAGTACGGATTATCATCGCTGACCCGAGGCCGACTGAAGGAGGGTACGATCCCCAAGAATTGAAACGTCGCCAGAAGCGTCGCCCCCTTCATCGGGCCACCGTTGTCTGAATGGATTACAAGCCGATCTTTGTCCACCCCGTGTTCCATACACGCACGGACGATCATCGGCGAAGAAATCTCACTGCTCTCCTCCTCGGCCACCTCCCAGGCCACGATCATCCGACTCCAGATGTCCACCACCAGGTACAGATACAGGAACTCTCCCCGCACCGGGCCCCGCAGGTAGGTGATGTCCCAGCTCCATACCTCGTTGGGCCCCTTGGCCACGTATTCCGTCGGACGATGGTGGGCGGCAGGACGGCTTCGAGCGCGGTGTGCAAGCAGCTTTTCCAGCCGTAAAACACGGTAAAAGCTCGATTCCGAGGCCACATACACCCCTTCCTCCGCCAGGATGGGCACGATCTGCGAGGGGGCAAGCTCGCGAAACCTCTCCGAGGTGGCGATCGCGATCACCTCGACCCTCTCCTCGATGCTCAAGGTGTTGGCCGGCTTGCTACGAGGACCGTGACGGGCATCGCCTTCGGGGGAGCTTTTGCCCCAACGCTGGTAGGTTCTCACCGTGATTTCCAACACCTCGCAGGCTTTCCACAGCCGCGCCCTGCCGCGCACCGCCTCCTGGATCAACTCCCTGGCCATGCCTCGATCCGCCAGGCTTATCTCTCGTCCTTTGCCTCCCCCCAGATCGAGTCGGCTTTTTTTTTAAGTATCAGCAACGCCGCGGCCTCCGCCAACGCCGCCTCTTTCCTCCTCAACTCCTTCTCCAAGGCCGCGATCCGCTTCTGCTGCGGGTTTTTCTTGCCTCCCGCGAACGGCTTCAGTTTCATCGCCTCGATGAGCTGCGCCTTCCACCTTCCCAGGTGTACATCGTGCAACCCCTTCTCCCGAAGAAACACACCTCGATGTTCCTCCGAAAGCTTTTCATAGCTCAGGATAGCCTCTACCTTTTCCTCTGCCGTCCAATCATCGGGCCGTCGCTGTTTCATACTCTCTCCGTTGGATCCCAATGTAATACCTTCACGAAGCCATCGTGAAAGGGTGGACTGCGAAATGCCAACTTCTCTGCTCAGAGAGCTGGCGCTACGGCCACCGGGAACGGACATCTTAATAATCACCGATCGCTTGAACTCCTCCGAGAAATACCGCATATGCCATGTCGCTTTCTGCCCCCGATTTTTCCCCAGGGGGTACCCCCCGGGGACTACATAGACGCGACAACTACCCTGACACAGGGGGCTGTAGATATCGAAATCTCTGGCGGCTACGCGAAAAAGATTTGCGTTGATAGCTCCGGCAACTGCCGAGGCTTTTGAACACCAAATGCGTTTCGTACCTCAATTGCCATCGAGATGGTTTTGAGCTTAGTTATTCTGTCCAGAGAGACGAGCCCGTATTTAGCAGAAACTTTCATGACACCGATGATCGTTTCAAGCATGGCGTTGATGGTGTCGCGTGACTTGCCAAACTGAATGGCCTTGTTACGGCTTGCAACTACTTCCCCATAAGTCAAAGTTCTCCAGTGAATGGCTTCGGCGGTTGGGAGGTTGAGCGCTTTCGCAAAGATTCTCAGTAATGACTCGGCTTGACTTCTCTTGTGCTTAGGAAGTTTGCCTAAGTAGGCCTCTGTGAAATCCTTAGGGGCTTCCCAGTCGTATTCAGGCGATTGGAATTCTGAGTCCATTATGAACTTCCTTCTGCAGTACTTATACTATGCTAAAATAATAATTCATTCGGCAATCGTCAACGAAGACCACATCTAACTACTAGCAGAGAAATGAATCGCCCATTCCGAAACGACACAGGCAGCCTGGCAGTTCCATATAGAGCTATGTTGATGCGGCGGGGCAACTGAACTCGTACTCCCGAAGGAGATGTCAGACAATAACTGAACGTATTATCTTGGCGTGCGATTCGGTTGGATTGTATAGTTCCAATCCCCGTCAAAGCCATGAGGTTGCAGCTTGACCGTTGACATGAGTTGCTCAGGATTTTCCCGCCCCGGGGGATAACGGCGTTTGTCAAGCTCAGCGTTCGCGTAGACCTGCCACAGTGCGCGTTGACGCCATCAAACTGACAATCACCGCCAAGTTTATCAGCGGTTGACCGCGCCAATTCGTGCTGAAGTAGGAGAACAGTCGGTGCACGATTTTGTTCCACTTGCTGGTTCCAGGAGGAAAGTGACACACGATGATCGACATACCCGTGCGGTCCGCCAGCCGCTGGATCTCCCACTTCCACAACCGCACGCGCGGACCGTTGCTGCCCCAGTGTCGGCGGTGATCAGCAACTGCCGCGCGCCCGGGTACATCGGTTGTCCCATCTTCCGCCACCACCTCAGGATGGTACGCGCAGCGAATCTGGCGGTGTCGTGATCGATGCCGATGCTCACCCACCCAGCATTCCGTGTCAGGTCGTGCGCGCCATAGGGATCGCCTTGCCCTTTTCGGAAATGAGGAAGTCATAGACTCGTACCAAGTTCGGGGTCTGCTTCGGCCGCCACTGTTTTCCGGCGTTTTTGAAGTCCCCGGCGAGCTCCTCCTTCTTGGTGTCAACGGAAATCACCGGTTGTCCGTTCCTTTGAAACTTTCCTACCAGCCGATTGATAAAGCGAACCTGCTCATCGCGGTCAGGGTGGTCGGTGCCCTCTCGAGCCTTCCGGTTGCCCTGCAGGCTGTAACCGGCCTCCGTCAGAAGCCCTGCCACTACTTGATGACTGACCGAATGCCCGTCGGCTTTCAGGTGGGTCGCCAGCATCCGCACACTCTTGGAGGTCCATCGCAAGGGAGACTCTGGATCGCCTGAAGCCGTGGGCTCCACCAGACCTTCCAGGTCAGAGAGGAGACTAGGGTCCGTCACCAGGAGACTCTTCGGTCCCCCGCCAAAACGGCGCTCGCGACCACCACCAGCACTTTCTCCTGCCTTAAGCTCGTGCAGCCCACGTACGATTGTGGAGTAGGAGATCTCGGTGGCCCGGGCTACCAGCGCAATCCCGCCGCGGCCGATTTCGCGCGCTTCGGTTGCCGCCCATTTTCTTCGAGCCCGCTCGTTCAGCTCAGGGGCGAAAGATTTGAGCTTCGCCCTGAGGCCCCTCTCATCCACATGGGCACTAGACCGTTTCAGAATATTCGTCCAGTTATTTCCTGACAATCATCAATATCGGTCTCCTATTGTTCTCGAATAGAGAAGCCCTGCATGACTTGTGGATACCGGTGGAACGATACGATAGACTTCACGACGCAGACGCACTGGTCAACCTTTAAAAATGCCGTCGAGAAGCTGCTCCTGCTTTTCAGAGAGAGAAGTGAGTTGTGAGCGAGCTGAAAGACCTGGAGTTGTATCACGTGAGATCGGCCAAACTTGGCATACTGGCTCGTTGGTGGTAAGACACGCGACTTGTGTATTCAAGTCAATTGTTTATGGTTACCTTTGTTGCAGAGAGGGAATTGAATGAAGCAAGACAAAACATGGTCACAAACTCTGCAGTTAAGGATTTCTGTGAAGGATGTAAAGCCTGAGATCTGGAGAAAGTTGCTGGTGTCATCAGACATTACGCTTGCAAGGTTGCACGCTATCCTCCAAGTACTTATGGGATGGAGAGACAATCATCTTTATGCCTTTGTGATTGACGAAAAACGCTATTCCCCTCCAAGTGAACATGATAAGGAAATAGGAAAGCAGTATTCAATTCGTACAAAGCTTTCAAGAATATTCGGAAAGGGCGTAGTAGCTGTTACATATGAATATGATTTCGGTGACCGTTGGGAAATCGATGTATGCAACGAACCAAGAAGCGATGGCTTCCAGCAAAGGCAACCCACAGAATGTATTGAAGGCTGCCGCCATGGTCCAATAGAAGATAGCGGCGGCTCACGAGAATACATGGAGAAAGTGAGAATCTACGGCAATCCTAGACACAAACGATATCACGAAGTACGAGAATTTGTGGGCCCAATGTTTGATCCCGAGTCCTTCAACCTAAGACAAACCAATGAAATGCTGAAAGAATTGGGCTGAGGAACAAAAACTTTCCGAGCGTCGATATTGCAAACCGATGAGATACAACAGGTGGATGCCGGAAACATTACTAGCCAGGATTTCTCGCACCCTTGATTGAAAAGGGCCTCCCGTTCTGGTATAAGTGCTTTACCACAAATCACTTATCGAGAAACGGAGAGGCCGAACGATGCAAACACACTGTAGCCCGAACCAATTCAGCGTTCAAGCCTTCGATGGTCGCTCGGTAGCTAGTGTCCCGTAAACCACAGCATACTTAATTCCGACCAGCTTTCCGTACGCGAGCGAGGATCTGCTCAGAACTCTTCGTCCACACGAAGCGCTTGCCAGATTCGTTCCAGTGATGGACGTAGCCCATGATCGCTCGCTCGAATTCCTTCTCGCTGTTCCAACTCCCACGGCGGATACGCTTGGTGGTGATTTGCGCAAACCGCCGTTCCACGAGATTCAGCCAAGAACCATACGTGGGTGCAAAGTGAACGACAAACCGCCCGGGACGTGCCTCCAGGAACTCACGCACTTTTTCGGTGTCATGACTTGAGGCGTTGAAATTGTCTATCCTCATGGAGTACATGGAGTTTCTTGAGTTGGTTGACCACAGGTAAGGGCATTATATGAGGAACTGTACTGCGCTCGTGGGGAAATGGAAAACCGGATCAAGGAGCAGCAGCTTTACCTGTTTGCGGATCGAAGCTCCTGTTCATTAATGAAGGCCAACCAGCTTCGTCTATGGTTCTCCGCGGTGGTATATGTGCTGATGAGTGAGTTCCGCCGTCGTACGTTGCGCGGGACTGAATTGGCAAATGCCAATTGCCAGACGATTCGGTTGAAGCTATTCAAGGTGGGAGCTTTGGTGAGAGTCAGCTTCCGTCGCGTGTTCGTGAGCATGTCAACAGGCTATCCGTATCAAGAGTTGTACCTATCCGCCTATCGCGCTCTTCAACTTGCTGCGCGACCTCTATTGAACTGAATGTGAGGCGGCAGATGCATCCGGCTGAAAGCTGAGGGAGAAGAAGTCTACCCGGACAAGGGCGAAAAGGGCAGAACACAGGCATAAGAAATGTTACCTTACCTCTTTCCTACTGAGTCCGCGCTCTTCACATATTGAAAGGCGTGACCAACTCTCTACCGCCGGCAATTACACGCGCCAGCCACCCCGAATGAGCCAAAACCGCGAGGCGTATGAGGAATGCGGGCTAGTGTCCCGCCCCAGAAATCCGTCCGCATAGCCTTTCGATCTTGGCCAGGATGGAGTCGGCGGTTGCGACCCATACAAACGGCCTTGCCTTGGTGTTGTAGGCAGCAACGAACTGGTC
>JBEKVA010000280.1:0-5848 GCA_049514475.1 Spirochaetia bacterium | reverse complement strand
AGCTCGGCGATGCCGGCAGGTGCTGCCTCAATGCTCATGGCGTTCCTCCTGTTTTCGCCGGCGCGGCGGGCGCGGGGGGGCGTGCCGCGGGCCGGGGCGGCTTCAGTTTCTGGATCAACCGCACGACGCCGTCGATGATGGCCTCCGGCCGCGGGGGGCAGCCGGGGATGTAGACGTCGACGGGGATCACGTCCCCGATGTCGCCGATGATATTGTAGCAGCCGTGGAACGCACCGCCGGTGATGCCGCACGACCCGACGGCGATGACGAACTTCGGGACCGGCATCTGCTCATAGACGCGCAGGAGCCTGGACCGGGCCAGCCGCGTCACGGGGCCCGTGCAGATGAGCACGTCCGCGTGGCGCGGCGATCCCTGGAGCTTCACGCCGAATCTCTCCAGGTCGTAGCGCGGGGCGAGAGTAGCGAGGATCTCGATGTCGCACCCGTTGCAGGAGCCGCTGTTGAAATGAACCAGCCACGGGGAATTGATGCGCGACCACAGCGCGACCTTCGCCATTGCTGCCGAGAAGGCACCGGGGAGCTTTTCCGCCGACTGCTCTTTCATATGCGCCTGCCCTCCCTATTCCAGCGCCAGGACCACCAGGGAGAAGATCAGCCCGATGATGTAGACGCCGGTGACGACATTGAAGCCGCCACTTCCCACGATCAGCACCCCCAGGTGCAGGATGGCGAAGAAGAATGCAACCATGAAGAACGGCTTGTAGCCGGGGGAGGCGGCGCCGACCTGCGCCTCCTCTCCGCTTCCGTACATGCTGGTCTTGTTCACGCTGGTTTTCCCCCTTGCCGCCAGGGACTGCGCCACGGCGAGCAGGACGCCGACCAGCAGGATGTAGACCGCGAATGCGACTGGCGGTGAGAATGCAATTGGCATGTTACATCCCTCCGTCCCTGGAGAAGATGGCGATCACCACCTGGCCCGCCGGCACCGTCAGGCCGTTGGCCAGGGCGGGCCACACTCCGAAGGCGACGATCACCAGCGCCAGGATGACCAGGGGAATGGCCATCGCCGCCGGCACCCTGTTCCCTGCAACGACGACCCCCGAGGGCTTGTTGCGGTACATGATGCTCACCAGCGGGGCGTAATAACCGAGAGAGAGCAGGCTGTTCAGCACGGCGAACACGACAAGCGCAATTGCGATGGGATTGCTCGAGCGCGCGCCTGCCGCGAATATCTGCCACTTCGACATGAAGCCGCCCAGGGGCGGCAGACCGCCCAGCCCCAGCAGGGCAATGCTCAGGGCGATTGCCGTGAGCGGGTAGCGGCGCGCTGCCCCGGCGAGATCCGCCGTGGTCAACGGATCGGGGTTCCCGCGGGAAAGGCGCAGCGCGTACAGCAGGGAGCCCGCCGCGAGGAATGCGAGCCCCTTCATCGCCGCGTGGGTGAGCAGGTGGAACACACCGCCCTGCGCGCCGTCGGCCTGGCCGAAGGAGAGCGCGAAGCCCAGGCCCAGGAGCATGTAGCCGACGTGGCTCAGGCTGGAGAAGGCGAGCAGGCGCTTCACCTGCGTCTGGCGCAGGGCCAGGAGATTGCCCACGAGCATGTTCACGCAGCCGAAGACCAGCAGGACCGTGCCCCAGCCGGCCGATGCGTCCACGAGCACCGCGAGGGCCCTCAGCAGAGCGACAAGCCCTGTCTCTATCACGACCCCGGAAAGCAGGGCGCTGATGCCGCTGGGCGCCTGCGAGTGGGCGTCCGGCAGCCACGTGTGCATGGGTACCATGGCGATTTTCACGCCAAACCCGATGATGAACAGTGCGCCGGCCGCGAGCAAGGGCAGGCGTGCTACTGACCCGGAGGCGATCAGCGTCTTCAGGTCGGCCAGGTTCAGAGTGCCGGTGTAGGCAAAGACAAGTCCGATGCCGATGAGAACCAGCATGGATCCCACCGAGTTCTGCACGAGGTACTTGACCCCCGCTTCCAGGCTGGCGGGACGATTCGAATGATAGGAAACGAGCATGTAGGAAGCGACCGCAGCGGTTTCGAACCAGACCCACAGGTTGAAAAGGTCCGCTGCGCAGCCCAGCCCGAGCATGGCACCGAGCATGGCATTCAGCAGGGCGTGGTATTTCTCCTGGCCCGTCTCGTGCCCGATATACGGACCCGAGAAGAGGGACACCATGACCCCCAGGGCGAGGACGGCCGCGCAGAGAAGCAGGCTGATGCCATCGAAGTGAAGGGCAATCACCCCGACGGTCAGGGAGAGATCGGCGCCCGCCGCGAGGTCTTTCCACGCCATGACGAACGGCACGCAGGCGGCGAGCAGCGCCGCAAGCCCGACCCAGCGCACGGGGTTGGCAAACTTCGCGGGGGGCATGCGCCGCAGCGCCCGCGCATCGCGCGCCCTCTGCAGGAGCCGACCGACCAGGTATACCACCGGGGAGGTGACGATGGGGAGCGCAATCATAAGCACCCAGGATGGCCACATCATCTCAGCCTCCCAGCACCAGCGCGAGCAGCAGCGCGACAACCGCCAGCACGATGCCGGCGACGTTCCAGTTCAGGATTCCCGACTGCGTGACACGCAGCCCTTCGCCGGCCCCCTGCACCGCCTTCACGACACCGTTGTTCACCGCCTCGAAACCGAATCCCCCCTCTATCACCCTGCGCACGGGACGCAGGCGCGCGCCGCCGCGGATGAATAGCCCCCTGCTGAGCCACACGAGGATACCGAGGGCGACAACGGCGAGCGCGATCCACGTTGACGGGGAGAGGATGACCTCCCGCGCCATCTCCCACGTTCCACCGCCTTCGGCAGCCGCTTCAGGCTGAGCCGGGAAGTGGAAGGGGAGCGTGCGCACCATCAGGTCGCGGAACGGCCCCGCGAGAAGCCACGTGAGCAAGCTGCCGATGGCCAGCGGGATGAGGGCAACTTTCATGGCAGGCCCTGCATCCCCGTGAGCCACGTGCGCGTCAGGTGCAATGTGCCCGGCGGTGACCGCCGGCGCGTAAAACACCATCCACAGGGCCCGCAGCGTGTACAGCGCTGTCAGGCCTGCCGTGATGAGCATGATGATGTACGCCCAGAGCGGCCCCTGCGTGAGGCCGCCCTCAAGGAGCAGCTCCTTGCTCCAGAACCCGTTCACCGGCGGCACGCCGGCCAGTGCGAGTGAGCCGATGATGAACGCAGCGCAGGTGAGCGGCATGCGCCGCGAGAGCCCGCCCATCTGGCGCATGTCCCGCGTGCCCACCGCGTGGATGACGGCGCCCGCGCCCAGGAAGAGGAGCGCCTTGAACACGGAGTGGCTGAGCAGGTGGAACTGGCTCTGGAATATCCCGCCGCAGCCGATGGCGTAGACCATGAAGCCGAGCTGGCTCACGGTGGACCACGCAAGCACCCGCTTCAGGTCGGTGGCGGCCAGAGCCATGACGCCGGCGATCGCCGCCGAGATGACCCCCACGGCCACCACGGAGACCGACCAGCCGGCGACACCGCTGAAAACAGGGGCGAACCTGGCCAGCAGGTACACGCCCGCGTTCACCATCGTTGCCGCATGGATCAGCGCGGAGATCGGCGTGGGGGCCTCCATTGCGTCTGGCAGCCAGGTCTGGAAGGGGAACTGTGCGCTCTTGGCTGCCGCCGCGGCGAGGAACGCGAATGCGATCCAGGCCAGCACCTGCGGGGGGAACCCGTGAGCGGCGGCCATGAACGTCGGGATGTCGAAGCTTCCCGTCTGCGCGTAGATGACCAGGGCCCCGGCCAGCAGGCCGACGCCGCCAAGACCGGTGATGATCAGTGCCTTGATGCCGCCGGCGACCGCTTTCGGGTCGTCGTTGTGGAACGAGATCAGCGCCCACGAGCACAGCGCCGTGATCTCCCAGAAGACCACGAGCATCAGGAGGCTCGCCGAGAGAACAAGGCCTATCATCGCGCCGATGAAGAAGAGCACCAGCGCGTAATAGCGTCCCTGTCCCTCTTCGCCGCGCATGTAGTCAACGGAGAAGACGACGGCCAACCCGCCGATGACCGCGGCCACCGCGGCCAGGAACACGCCAAAGGCGTCGGGCAGGAGGCTGAACTCCCCGAAGGCGCCGCCGATGGTCACCGTGAAACCTGCGGTGCCCGCGGCCAGAGGGATGAGGCAGATCGAGAGAATGGCGTCGATGCCCGCGAAGGCTATGGCGAGTCCCGTACGGAGCTTCCCGTCGCGGCCCGCGGCCAGCACGACAAGCGCGCCCACCCAGGGAAGGAACACGGTCGTCGGAAGCAGCCACGAGTATGACATCGCTACCTCCTCAGCGTGGAGATCACCTTCGTGTCCAGCGTGCCGCACCAGCGGCGGACCTGGATGGCGAGGGCAAGGGCGACGACCGTGATCACCGTGTCAGCGACGATCACCGTGATGGCAAGGCTCTGGCCGACGGCGGGCTTGCCCGCGAACCCCCCCGCGGCAACCATGATGAGGATCGTCCCCTTGGCGAATATCTGCAGGGCGACGACGATCTTGATGAGGTTGCGCAGGATCAGAAGGCCATAGATCCCGATGGCCACGAGCCCCAGCACCGCGACGATCGCGATGGTCCATGCATCAGTGGTCATTTTCTCCTCCTGCTGCTTTCTTCTGGAGGGAAACTTCCCCTGCTTCCTCGTGCCGCTCGGCCAGCAGGCCGAGGGACCCCAGCACCCCGCTGAAGATGAGGGCCACCTGGAGCACCGTGTCCAGGCTGCGCTCCTCCCAGACGGCACGGAGGAAGGGGAGGGCGTCCCGTCTGAGGGCAGGCGCCACGAGTCTGGGCACGACCAGCCACACCAGGAGCAGGCCAAAGAGCCCCATCAGCGCCCATGCGAGGGGACGGGGCATCATTGCTCCCGACACGGCCGTCTCCTCTCCCGCGATGTTGATGGCAAAGACGAAGATGATGGTGACCAGTCCCGCGCCGACGGAGAGCTCCACGACACCCACCTCGGGCGCGCCGAGGAGGGCAAGGGCCAGCGCGAGAAGCGCGCTGCAGCCGGCAAGCCAGAGCGCAGATACCAGTAATCGAAGGCTGCGAATGGCCTGGATGGCGCAGATGAGCATTCCGGAAAGGACGAGAGTCTGTATGACCATACAGAAACCCTCCTACGAGACTTTTTTCGTGTCACTGCGCAGGGTGGAAACATGTTCCCGCCAGTGCCTGACCCAGCATTTCAACTCGAGGAACTTTATGGCATCTTACGCATCATAAGACCTCCCGGGAACGCTGTCAAGAAAAACATGATTTCCCGATAAAAATGCGGCCGGCGCGGCATCCGGGCGCATGGCCATGGCGTGGGGGCGGGACGCGGGCCCCAGCGGGGCGGTGACAAAATGCACGGCAAGGCGCTTGACACAGTTTTTTGATTCGCATAGGTTATCCTGGGTTTTTTGATCGCCGATTGCGGTCGTCGGCGCGAAAACCGCGGGTCTGCCGGGTGGGCGGCACGGCTGTCACCCGTTCACGAAGAGAGAGCATCTTTTCCCCGAAACTGAGCATCCACCAGTCACCGGGCTTTGACCTGCCGACCAGTGTTGTCGTCCATATCATGGCCGCTGTTGCGGCGCCGACGGGAGGAAGCGAATGTCACATCTTTCCAACGCCACGATGTTCGAGAGCGTGTCCCTCTGGGTCGTTCTGGGCATCGCCATTATCGGGCTCCTGTATGCCCTCGTGCTGCGCCGCCAGGTGATGGGCCACGACAAGGGAACCCCCGAAATGAAGGTCGTGTGGGACGCCATCCGCGAGGGGGCCGATGCCTACCTCGGCAGGCAGCTGAAGACGATCATCCCGCTGATCGCCGTGCTCACGGTGGTCCTGTTCTTCTCCGTGTACCTGGTCCCGCCCAGCGAGGCAGCCAGCCTGCGCTTC
>JBEKVA010000279.1:0-5868 GCA_049514475.1 Spirochaetia bacterium | reverse complement strand
ACATCCCTGTGCTCGGCGTCCCTCGCCGTCCAACGCCGCAAGCTCGCGGCGGGGCTACGGGGCCGCCTTCCGCACATCCCTGTGCTCGGCGTCCCTCGCCATCCATGGCTACGGCCTGCGCTTCCTGACTTTCTCCGCGATCTTCAGCTGCAGGATGGCGCGCTGCAGGTCACGCTCGACCATCAGCGTATCCGCCCGGTCCTTCTTTTCCGACAGGAGCTCCTCCGCGCGCGTCTTGGCCGCCTCTGCGCGGGCCACTTCAATGCTGTCGGATTCGGCGGCAAAGTCTGAGAGCACGACCGCCTGGGGGAGGTTCTCCTCGGGGCCGGCGGTTTCGGGAGCGGCCGCCGCCGGAATAGCCGCACTCGTGTCCAGGAACCCGCCTGCAATCGCTATCGAGATGACCTTCTGCCCGGTGTCCACGCGCATCTCCCCGTCCACCAGCACGCTGACAAGCGGCATGTGGTGAGCAAGGATCATGATCTCCCCCTCGGCTGTCGGCAGCGTGGCCGAGCGGGCCTTCCCCTCGAAGACGGTCCCCAGGGGCGAGAGCACGCGGAGGGTGAAGAAGGCATCAGCCATGGGCAACGGCCTCCTCGATGGGCCCGACATTGTAGAAGGCGCTCTCGGGGAACCTGTCGTACTTTCCCTCGATCAGCTCGGCGAACCCCTTCAGGGTGTCCTCCAGCTTCACGTAGCGGCCCTCCTTGCCGGAGAACGTCTCGGAGACGAACAGCGGCTGCGTGAGGAAACGCTGGATCTTGCGCGCGCGGGCCACCAGCAGCTTGTCCTCGTCGGAGAGCTCGTCGATGCCGAGGATCGCGATGATATCCTGCAGATCCTTGTAGCGCTGGAGGATCCTCTTCACCTCCAGGGCGATGCGGTAGTGCTCCGCACTGACCACGTTGGGGTCCAGCAGGCGCGAGGAGGAGGTGAGCGGGTCCACGGCAGGGTACAGCCCCTGCTCGGCGATGGAGCGTTCCAGGGTGATGGTGGCATCGAGGTGCCCGAAAATGGCCACAGGGGCGGGGTCGGTGTAGTCGTCGGCCGGGACGTAGATGGCCTGCACCGAGGTGATGGACCCTTCCTGCGTCGAGGTGATCCTCTCCTGCAGGCCGCCGATGTCCTCCGCCAGCGTGGGCTGGTAGCCCACGGCCGAGGGCATGCGGCCGAGGATGGCCGATACTTCGCTTCCCGCCTGGGCGAAGCGGAATACGTTGTCGATGAAAAGAAGCACATCGACGCCTTTTTCATCGCGGAAGTATTCGGCCATGGTGAGCGCGGTGAGCCCGACGCGCAGCCTGTTGCCGGGAGGCTCGTTCATCTGGCCGAAGACGAGCACCGTCTTGTCCAGGACCTTGGATTCCTCCATCTCGAGCCACAGGTCGGTGCCCTCGCGCGAGCGCTCCCCCACCCCGGCGAACACCGAGAAACCGCGGTGCTCGATGGCGATGTTGCGGATGAGCTCCTTCACGATGACTGTCTTGCCCACTCCCGCTCCGCCGAAGATCCCGATCTTCCCCCCACGCGTGAAGGGGGCGATCAGGTCGATGACCTTGATGCCCGTCTCCAGCATCTCGGGCCTGCTCTTCTGCTCGGCGAGGGAGGGCGGCTGCTTGTGGATGGGGCCGCGCGGCACATCGGGGCCGTCGAGCTTCGGACCGTCGTCGATGGTCCTGCCCAGGACGTCGAAAATCCTCCCCAGGGTCTTCTCCCCGATGGGCACCGAGATGGGCGCCCCCGTACGCCGCGCGTTCATGCCGCGCCGCACCCCTTCCGTGGGGCCCAGGGCAAGCGTCCGCACCTCGCCGTGGTCCAGCACGAACTCGGTCTCCAGCACGAGGGGCTCCCCGCTGTCCCGGATAAGCTCCAGGGCCTCGTGGATGCCGGGCAGCTCGCCGTGGAACTCGACGTCGATGACGGGGCCCTGCACCCTGATGACCGTCCCCACCACCGCCCTGGGGTGAGGCTCTACGCCACCCTGCACGTGTTCCTGGGTCTTCATTTCTTTTTCCCCTTGTTGCCGAGGTCGAGAATCTCGCTGGTGATCCGCTCCTGGCGGGTCTTGTTGTACAGAAGCGTGAATGTATCGGCGATCTCCAGGGCATTCGCCTTGGCGTTCTGCATTGCCACCATGCGTGCCGCGTGCTCGGCGGAGAACGCCTGTACCACCGCGTCGAAGAGGAGCACCTCCAGGAAATGAGGGAGCAGCGCCTCCAGGAGCGTCGCGCTGGTCGGCTCGATCACGGGAGGGGCCGCTGTCGCAGCGCCGGGTTCCGCGGGCGCCCCGAGGGGAAGCACGTGCTGCAGGGTCGGCACCTGGGAGAAGTAGGAGACGAACCTGCTGTACAGGACATCCAGGGTCGCGGCCTGGCCCGGGAGCATCAGTTCGTTGATGACGCGCACGAGCTGGAAAACCAGCGAATACGAGGGCAGGCGCGCTCCCATCATGAACGAGGCAACCAGACGGTCTCCCGCCAGGCGCACGCCGGGGGCCTCCATGCGCTTTCCCACCGTGATGAGCCGCGTGTTTTCATCCATGGATTCCGCGAGCTTGCGCGCGATGTTGCCCGTGAGCGGGCCACACAGTCCCTTGTCAGGCCCGATAGCAAGGAGGATGCGCTGGGGAGCCTTGCCGGCACCTGCCCCCGCGGCCTTGCCGGGGCTCTCCCCGCCGCTTTTGCCGGCGCGCAGGTAAGGGTGCGAACGTTCCTCCGGGGAAAGGCCCCGCAGCGCGTCGCCGGTGAGCGCCGTGATGCGCTCGGCATAGGGCCGCACGGTTTCCGCCAGCGCGCGGGCGCGGCGGATCTTGGAAACAGACACCATCTCCAGCGTCTTTGCGAGCTGGGCGATGTTCTTTGCCGTCCGGATACGGCCCTTCAGGACGCGGAGGTTCTCTGGCATCCGCTCGCCCTCCTACCTGAGGGTTGCGGCCAGCTCGGCAACGGCGGCGTTCAGCTCCTGGAGGGTGACCTCCTCCATCCGCGCCCCTGTTGCCAGCGTTGCACACAGGGCAGCGTGGCCCGTGCGCAGGTGGTCCATGATGCGCCGCTCGAACTCGCCAATCCGCTCCACGGGCACCTCGTCGAGCAGCCCGGCGCCTGCCGCGTGGATGCTGACCATCTGTGTGAGGTCGTCGAGCGGGCTGAACTGCGGCTGCTTCAGCACCTCCACGATGCGCTTGCCGCGCGCGATGCGCCGCTGGGTCGCCTCGTCCAGGTCAGAGCCGAACTGCGAGAAGGCTGCCAGGGACTGGTACTGGGCAAGCTCCAGGCGCAGGAGGCCCGATACCTGGCGCAGCGCCTTGGACTGGGCCTTGCCGCCGACACGGGAAACCGAGAGCCCCGCGTTCACCGCCGGCCTCACCCCCGCGTTGAACAGGTCGCTCTCCAGGTAGATCTGGCCGTCGGTGATGGAGATGACGTTCGTGGGTATGTAGGCCGAAACATCGGCCGCCTGGGTCTGGATGACGGGCAGTGCCGTGAGGGAGCCGCCGCCGTTTCCCTTCGACAGGCGCGCGGCGCGCTCGAGCAGCCTCGAGTGCAGGTAGAAGATGTCCCCCGGGTATGCCTCGCGTCCCGCGGGCCGTCCCAGGAGGAGGGATATCTGCCGATAGGCCCATGCGTGGCGCGAGAGGTCGTCATAGATGACCAGGGCATCCTGCCCCTTTTCCATGAAGAACTCGCCGATGGCGCATGCCGCGAACGGTGCCAGGTACTGCATGGCGGCAGGGGTAGAAGCACTGGCTGCCACCACGATCGTGTACTGCATGGCGTGCTCGTCGTGCAGCTTCGCCACCGTGCGCGCGATGCTCCCCCTCTTCTGGCCGATGGCGCAGTACACGCATACCACCTGGGGCAGGCCGAGGTCCAGGGAACGCTGGTTGATGATCGTGTCGATGCCCAGCGCGCTCTTGCCGGTGTTGCGATCGCCTACGATCAGCTGCCGCTGGCCCCTTCCGATGGGAGTGAGGGCATCCACGACCTTGATGCCGGTTTTCAGCGGGACGTCCACGGGGGCGCGCTTGGTGACCCCGGGGGCAATCCGCTCCAGCGCCATCTGGGCGCCGCCCTTCACCTCCAGGGGCTTGCCGTCCAGAGGGACGCCGAAGGGATCGATGACGCGCCCGAGAAGATCCTCGGACACCCGCAGGGAAAGCGGGGTGCCCGTGGTCCGCACCTCCATGCCTTCCGGTATGTCGGTGTCTTCGGAGAGCACCAGGATGGAGGCATAGTCCTCGTCGAGATTCATGACCAGTCCCCGCCGCCCGTCCTCGAACCCGACCAGCTCCCCGTAGCCGGCGCGCGAGAGCCCGTCGGCCCTCACAATGCCGTCAGCGACATTTTTCACGCGTCCGACGTTCGCCACGGACGGCTGCACGGCGACCGTCCCCAGTTTCTCCTCGATCTGTCGGACAAGTTCTTCTGCTTTCATGTGCCCCCGAGCTTTTCGATGATTTCTCTGATGTAGCCGCGCATGCTCGCATCCACGATATCATCACCCGCGCTGATGCGCACCCCGCCGCCCAGCGCGGCATCCTGGGCAACGCTGAGCTCTCGGCCGGGATAGCTTTTCGCAAGGGAGGTGCCTACCTTGGCATCCGCCTTGCCCGCGAGGGTGACGTGCACCTGGCGGCGCCTCATCTCGCGCTGCAGGGCGGCCAGGAACTCCTTCAGCTGCGAGCGGTTGAGCTGCTCCAGCAGCCGGGCGGCCACCTCGTCCCTCACCTCCCCTTCGGGGGTAAGCGCCAGCGCGACGAGCCTTTTCACGACCCGCTCACCTTCCGAATCCGCTCCAGACCGCGGGTGATGATCCGGGCCTTCTCGTTCTCGGTAAACAGTCCCTCCACGACGCTTTCCAGGATCCGCCCGGAAAGCTGCAGGGAGAGACCCTGCACCGCCTTCTCCATCTCCTGCCGTTCAAGCGCCAGCAGCCCGCGCGCCTCCTCGATGAGCCGCTCGGCGTCCTTGCCCGCCCGCTCCAGCGCGGCGGCCCGCAGCCGCTCGGCCTCGTCGCGCGCGCCCTCCAGCATGCGGTAGGCCTGCGCCGAGGCTTCCTGCAGGATTTTGTCTTTCTCTTTCGCGGCTTCCACCAGCGCGGCGCGCGCCTTCTCTGCGTCCGCCAGCCCCTGCGCGATCTTCTCCCGTCTCAGCTTCAGATTTGCCATGAGCGGGCGCAGCAGGAACCTGTTGATGACCCACGCGATGATGAGAAAGTTCACCACCTGGGCAGCGAGGAGAATCGGGTCGAGGCCGAATCTCCCGAGCGTTTCCATGGGGCTGTCTCCCGGCTATCGCAGGAAGGCGAAGATGAGCGAGTAGATGGCGATGGACTCCGCGAAGGCCATTGCCACGACCATGATCGGCACGATGCGTCCCGACGCCTCGGGGTTCCTCCCGATGGCCTCCATGGCTTTCATGCCGATGAGACCGATGGCAAGACCCGGCATCGACCCGCCGATTGCAACGATAAGCCCGCCCGCGACGCTCAAGGTGAAGTTCATCTCTTCTCTCCCTCCTTCTGATGGGATTCGGTAAGGATGGTCATGAAGGCCATCGTGAGAAGCGCGAATATCATCCCTTGTATCACCGCCACCAGGATCTCCAGGGCGAGGAAGGGAATGGGCACGATGAAGGCGGCAAGTTTCGCCATGGTGCCGAGCACCCTCTCCCCGGCGGAAATGTTGCCATACAGGCGGAAGGAGAAGGTGACAAACTTGATGAACTCCAGGAGGAACTCCAGCAGGCCGACGAACAGCAGCGGCCCGAGGGAGAACCACCGCTTCAGGTATGTGCGGAACCCGGTGACGCGAATGCCCAGCACGTTGGTCGCCACCACAGACACGATTGCCAGTGCCAGGGTGAGGTT
>JBEKVA010000278.1:0-5902 GCA_049514475.1 Spirochaetia bacterium | reverse complement strand
GGATGGCGTCGGCGGCGAGGATGCCTTCTGGACCTCCTGCACCTCGACGGTGACCCCGAAGTCCCGCTGAACCCCGTCGCATATGCCCCTGATGGCTGCCATGACCTCGCTGAGATCCTCGCGCGGCAGCACACGGCAGTCGAGGTGGAAGACATCCTCGCCGGGCAGCGTGTTTATGTTGGGGACGTTTGCTTACTTCTTGGTCGGGGTGAAAGTGGAGAAAGGCGGCGCGAACAGCTCGTCCCGCGCCCCGAAGCGCTCGCCGAGTGCTCCCAGGCGAACCACGAGGTGGGAGCCTGCCGCAAAGGCATTGATGCCTTTCTCCGGCGTGGAGGCGTGGCACTGCTTTCCCCTGATGCGGAAGCGCAGCCAGAGAAGGCTCTTCTCGGCAACCTCGATGCACGAGCCGTCGGGGGCACCGCTGTCAGGCACCAGCGCCCTGTCCTGGCTTCGAAACAGGTCGGTGTTCGCCACCAGGTGCTGGATGCCCAGGTCGGAGCCGGTCTCCTCGTCCGCGACGAAAAGCAGGCCGACATTCCGTGCAGGGGTGAGGCCGAGCTCGGCAACGCACGCCGCCGCGAATACCGATGCCACCAGGCCCTGCTGGTTGTCTTCCACGCCGCGGCCGATGAGCTTGTCTCCGCTGACCACCAGCGTGTAGGGGTCCGAATCCCAGAGACTCTGCTCTCCCGGAGGCACGATGTCCAGGTGGGACATGATCCAGAAGGTGCCATCGGTGCTTTTGCCGGGCAGGGTGACCAGGAGGTTGGGCCGCTCTCCCTTCGGCACGCGGGCATCGGGGGCCGAGTGGAACGTGCCGCGGCCCAGGCCGAGCTTCTCCAGCCACCCGACCAGGACCTGCGCCTTCTCCCACTCACCCGTGCCGCCGTTCTGCGGGCCGAGCGCCGGGACCGCCGTCAGGTCCCTCTGCAGCCCGATGATCTGTTCCCGCTTCTCCTCGATCCTGCGGCGCAGCTTCTCCTTGACGTCCATCGTGTTCCTCCTGTGAGGGGGCTCCTGACGTAGATACGGGAGCACCCGTTCGGCGGGTACGCCGTCCCCGTACTCGTCGCCCCTCGCCCTCCGTGGCTAGATCGCGCAAGCTCGCGCTAGGGGTATACGGCTTTTTCCGCGGGGCGGCAAGGAGGCGTGATTTCGCGCGCGGGGCGCCGTGCGATTCGGGCGCGCACCGACGGCCCGCGAGTGGCGCAAGCTACCGGACGCGCACGTGCCGCCCCTTGAAAAAAAGCTCCTGCCGAACCAGTATAGCGCTCATGCTGCGCAGAACCCTCTTCGCCGTCCCGCTGCTGCTCGCGGTTGTCCTCCTGTCCTCATGCGGCGGGGGTAGGGCCGGCTATGGCGTGGTGCTCTGGGGAGATCCCAGCGGCTCACCCCAGACCGGGGGGGTCGTGCGCATTACCCGTGAAATGCCCATCAACCAGACCTACCTGATCGCCGTCCCGGGAGAGAAAAAGCCCCGCGAGTATCCCATGGGGCGCATCCGGGTCTTCAAGCGCCGCGGGGATGCCGCCGCTTTTGCAAAGAGCTACGAGCAGAACGTGACGCAGTGGGCCGTGGTGATGAAACAGGACCCGCCGCCGCTTCCCATCAGGGAAACGGCAGACCCCGACGGGCGGGTGGTGTACAAGCTGAAGTGGCAGCAGCTGGTGAAGGTGGTCAGCCGTTCCGCGGAAAAAGCATCTGTAAAGCCGTATTCGGACTACTGGTACGAGGTGGCAACGGAGGACGGTTTCATTGGGTGGTGCTTCGGGCATTTCCTGAAGCCGTTCACGGTGGCAGGGGACCCCACCGCTGAAGCCCAGCGCATCCTGGCCCAGGATGAGACGCTTGACCGCATCATGGGCACCACGTGGCGTCCCGACTGGTTTCGGGACATGCAGGTGCGGGGGACAATCGATCTCACGATGTTCCGCGAGGACGTCGGCCTGTTCCCCAGCCCCTCGGACAAGCTCATGAGGCTGGTGCTGCCGCTGTCCACCTTCGAGTTCCGCTACAGCGACATCCAGAAGCTTGGCCCGACCACCTATGCGTTCGCCGGCACCGATCTTCGCATCATGGTGCTCGACGATCAGCGCATCACCGTTTCCTACCGCTACAAGGACCAGCCGGTGACGGGCGTGTACACCCTCATGAAGGACGATGTGGCCGAGCTGATCGCCTCCGAGCAGAAGCGCCGCTCCGACCTGTACGACGCCATTGCGAAGAAGGGGGCCGCCCTCTCCAGCAGCGCCTATGGGACAATCCGGCTCACCGGTGACATGCACTTCACCTGGGACGGGTTCGGGAAGCTGGTGCCCGCCCTCATCAGCCCCAACGCCCGGGGCAAGGGCAGCATCGATTTCACCTTGCGCGCCTCCCGGGACCTCGGCGCGGACTACGACGGGGCGCTCACGTTTCTTTTCGACAGCGCCTCGGGCCCGACCACGGACCCGGTGAGCGGGCCCGGCGGCATGGCCGTCACGTTCCTGTACAAGCTGGCCGCGGGCGGGCTGCGTCTCACCTCCCTCTCGAAGGACAGCATCCAGGGGATGACGGTGATGAGGACGGGGATCTCCCCCATCGTGATCTTCTTCAGCCAGTCGCCCTGACGCAGGACCGATGCCCCTCGTCAGCCTCACCGGCGTCACCGTCTCCTTCGGGGAGAGGAAGCTTTTCGAAGGCGTGAATCTCACCGTTGCGCAGGGCTCGCGCATGGCCCTCGTCGGGCCCAACGGCAGCGGGAAGACGACCCTGATGCGCATTCTGGCCTCACTCTCATCGCCGGACACGGGTTCGGTGGTGAGGGAGAAGGACACCCGGGTCTCCTACGTGCCGCAGTCGGGCGTCGTGCACACCGGGGCCACCCTGCGCGAGGAGGCCGAAAAGGCGTTCGCCTACGGCAAGGGACTGGTGGAGGAGATCACGGCGCTGGAGGAGCGCATGGGCGCCCTCTCCCCCACCTCCTCGAATGCCGATGCGCTCATGTGGAAGCACCACTCCCTGCAGGAAAAGCTCGAGGCAAGCCGCTACTATGCGCGGGAGGAGGCGGCATACCGGGTGCTCACCGGGCTGGGCTTTTCCCGGGAGGACTTCCAGCGCCCCTGCGCCGAGTTCTCCGCCGGCTGGCAGATGAGGATTGCCCTGGCGCGCGCAATACTGGAGGCTCCCGACATCCTCCTCCTCGATGAGCCGACCAACTACCTGGACATCGAGGCGCGCACGTGGATGGAGGAGTTTCTCGCGGATTTCACCGGCGGCCTGCTCCTGGTCTCCCACGACCGCTACTTCCTGGACGTCGTGGTCAGCGCGGTCGCGGAGATCTACATGACGCGCGTATCTGTGTTCTCCGGCAACTACACCCACTACGAGGAGGTGCGCTCGAAGGAGCTGGTGGCCATCATGGAGCGCTGGCGCGCGCAGCAGGAGGAGATAGCCCACGCGGAGGCTTTCATCGCCAAGTTCCGCTACAACGCCTCCAAGGCGCGCCTGGTGCAGAGCAGGATCACGGCGCTGGAAAAAGTCGAGCGCATCGAGGTCCCCCCGGTCGTCAAGACCATCCATTTCAAGTTTCCCCTGCCCCCGGCGTCCGGCAGGCTGGTCCTTTCCGCCCAGGGTCTTGCCAAGTCATACGGCGAGCACAAGGTCTTCCAGGGGGTGGGCGTGGAGGTCTCCCGCGGGGACAAGCTGGTGGTCGTCGGAGTCAACGGCGCCGGCAAGTCCACTCTGCTGCGCATGATCTCGCGCCGCGAGGAGCCCGACGCAGGGGAGCTGAAGTGGGGCACCGGGGTGGTTCCCGCCTTCTACTCGCAGGAGAATGCCGATGCCTGGACCAGCAACCGGCAGGTCATCGAGGAGCTGGAGTCGGCCGCCCCGACGCCTCTCATCCCCGAGCTGCGCACCATGCTGGGCGCGTTCCTGTTCAGGGGCGATGATGTCTTCAAGAGCGTGTCAGTGCTGAGCGGGGGGGAAAAGAGCCGCCTGGCGCTGCTGATGCTCCTGCTGAAGCCGGCCAACCTGCTGATCCTCGACGAGCCGACCAATCACCTCGACCTGTCCTCAAAGGAGGTGCTGCTGGGGGCGCTGAAGGACTTTCCGGGGACCGTCATATTCGTATCGCACGATCGTCATTTTATCGCCAACCTGGCCACCGCCGTGCTGGAGGTGAAGGGAGGCTCGGCGCGCTTTTTCCCCGGGGACTATGACTACTACCTTCGCCGCATTGCACAGGAGCAGAGCTCCGAGGCAGGCGCGGCCGCGGGGCCGGCCCCCGAGGTGAAAACCGCCACTGACAGTCAGCGGGAGCGCCAGGAAGAGAAGAGGATGAAGAGCGAGCTGCGCGCGCTGGAAAAGGAAGAGGGCGCGCTCATGATCGCGCTGGAAGAGATGGAGAGCCGGCGGCGGCAGATCGAGGAGTCGATGGCGCAGCCGGAGGTCTACTCGAGCGGGGAGCGCATGCGCGAGCTGCGCCGCGAGCACGAGGAAAATGCAGAGGCCCACGCGAAAGCCATGGCGCAGTGGGAAGGGCTGGATATGCGATTGAACGGGCTGAAGGAAGGCCTTTCGCGGCTCAGGAGCGATAAAGCCGGTCTATGACACCGCCGTAGATCTCCGTGATCACCTCGCGGCGCTTGGTGAGCGTGCGGGTGAGCTCGCGGCCCACCTCGAAGGCCGAGGGCAGCAGGGCGATCTTGGGGGCCTTTCCCCCCGGGAAATAGATGCCGTTGTTCACCAGCCGTGACTGGACCTCTTCCTGGTAGAAGCGGTAGATGGCGGGATTTCCCACCAGCTCTTTCGGGTCGGTCCAGGGGATCCTCCGCGACTGGGCGAACCCCCGCAGGGTCTCCATGTTGGGCACGATCAGGAGGCCCAGGGACTCGCGGCTGTCCCCCACCACCACCGCTTCCTGCACGTACAGGGACTCCTGGATCACCATCTCGATGGGCTCGGGCTCCACGCGCTCCCCCGAGCGCATCACGATTGTATGCTTCTTGCGGCCGGTAATGACCAGGTTCCCGTCCACGGTGAGAATGCCGCAATCGCCGGTGTTCAGCCATCCGTCCGAGGAGAGCATCTGGCGTGTCGCCGCCGCATCCTTGTAGTAGCCCAGCATGATCTGCGGCCCCTTGATCAGCACGCTTCCCTTGCGGCCGGGGGGGAGGACCTCCCCGTCATCGCCCTGGATCTTCACCTCGGTGGAGGGCAGGGGACGTCCCACCGTTCCCAGCACGGGCGACTTCTCGGATCGCATGCTCACGATGGGAGATGCCTCCGTAAGGCCATAGCCTTCCAGGACGTTCACCCCAAGGGCGGCGAAAAACCGATCGAGGTAGGCCGGCAGCGCCCCGCCGCCGCAGATGATCGCCTTCAGGCTGCCGCCGAGCAGTTTCATGACCGAGCGGCGCAGGATGAAGTGGGAGACGAGCTTCACCGGCGAGAGCAGCAACAGGGGAGGCACTGCCGCGAGGATCTCCAGCAGTCTCTCTTCCCTTCGGAATCGGGGGTAGCGGCCCATGATGAACCCCGAGAAGACCTGGTAGAACTTCTCGAAGCGCACGAAAGCCCCTTCCGCGAAGTTGAGCTTCTTCTCGATGCTCTTCTCCATGGTTTCCAGGAGCGCGGGCACGATCACAAGGTACTCGGGGCGCACGGCCCGCAGGTCCTCGAAGATCTTCCAGTCGGAAGGCTGGGAATAGGCGATGGTGCTGCCGAAGGACAGGCTGCAGTACTCCACCGTCCTTTCGAAGGAATGCCAGACCGGCAGCACCGACAGCCAGGTGGTGCCCGGCTCGGGGCTGATGCTCGCGTGGACGCTGGTGACGTTGTGCATGATGCTGCCGTGGGAGAGCATCACGCCTTTTGGACGGCCGGTCGTTCCCGAGGTGTACAGGAGGGTCGCGGTATC
>JBEKVA010000277.1:0-5922 GCA_049514475.1 Spirochaetia bacterium | reverse complement strand
TGTCCTTGAGTGGGAGCCCGGCCTTGTAGGCCAGGGCAATCCCGTCTCCCGTGCTGGAGTACGCGGTGGTGGTGAAGTTGTACATCCGCGCGTAGCCGCCGGTAGCGATGATGCCGGCCTTGGCCGCGAGGAACCTCCGCTCCCCCGTTGCCAGGTCCAGCACGACGAACCCCTTGAGGGTGGAGCCCTTCAGGATGAGATCCGTGGCATAGCACTCGTGGAGGATGTCGATCCCGGGGAAGCCCAGCAGGGTGTCGTACAGGGCGTGCAGCATGAAAAAGCCTGTCTTGTCCGCCGCGAAAGCCGTGCGCGGCACGCTCATGCCGCCGAACGCGCGGAGCACGATCCTGCCCTCGGCGTTCCTGTTCCACGGGGTGCCCAGGTGGTCGAAGAAGCGGATCTCCCTGGGTGCCTCGCTCACCAGCGTCTCGATGGCCGGCTGGTCCCCCAGGTAGTCTCCCCCCTTTACCGTGTCCTGCGCGTGCAGCTCCAGGGAATCGCCCGCCTCGCCTGGGTAGAGCACGCCCGAGATGCCGCCCTCCGCGGACACGGAATGGCTGCGCATGGCGTGCAGCTTCGAGACAAGCGCGATCTTAAGCGTGCCATCGGAAATCCGCGCGGCCTGCAGAGCGGCCCGCATGCCTGCAAGCCCGCTCCCGATGATCACCACATCATAGCTGAGTGTTTCCATTTGAATAGAAAATACTCAGAATCCGGAGCAAAATAAAAGGGTTCCCCGTGGGGACGTCCCCTTGAAAACAGGACCGTTTCCTGTTCATCATTTCAAGCTTGGAGGCCATGCATGAGCAAGGAATATGAGCCGATGCAGCAGGTTCGCAAGAACTTCCAGGTCCGCTGGTATCGATCCCCCATCGAACCGGCCGCGCTCAAGGAGCTCACCAGCCGCAACGACATGCGCGGGTGGTTCCAGACTCTCGGGCATGTGCTTCTGATCGCGATAAGCGGGGCGGCGACATGGTATTTCTTCGCCCAGGGGATCTGGGTCGGGTTCGCCATCGCGCTGTTCGCCCACGGGACGATGTATTCGTTTCTCCCGGGCCTGGCCACCCACGAGCTTGCCCACGGCACCGTCTTCAAGACCAAGTGGCTCAACAGCCTGTTTGTGCGCATCCTGAGCCTCATCTCGTGGTTCAACTTCCACGATTACAAGATGAGTCACACCTATCATCACCTGTACACCCTTCACCCCCGCGGGGACAGGGAAGTCGTGCTGCCCAACAACCCGTCCCTGCACCCGCTCTTCATCCTGCAACTCCTGACGCTCAACGTCGTCGGCGCTCGCCGTGAGCCCTACTCATGGCCGCTTGCCCAGACCGTTGCGGCAACGGTGAAGCTCGCGTTTTCCGGGAGGTACAGCAAGGAATGGCTGGAGGCGGTATACGCGGACCAGGAGGAGGCACGAAGGAAGTCGATCACATGGGCGCGGCTGATCCTCCTCTTTCACTGCGCCCTCATCGCGGTATCAATAGTATTCCAGCTCTGGCCGCTTCTGCTCGTTGTTACGTTCGCGTCATTCATCGCGAACTGGCTGAGGTATTTCGTAGGCGTTCCCATGCACACGGGGCTGAAGGACAATGTCGATGATTTCAGGCTGTGCGTCAGGTCGATCACCCTGGATCCGTTCAGCCAGTTTCTCTACTGGCGCATGAACTGGCACCTCGAGCATCACATGTATGCCGCGGTGCCCTGTTACAATCTCAAGCGGCTGTACAGGACCGTGGCCGCCGACCTGCCACAGCCGCGGACCCTGTTGGGTGCGTGGAAAGAGATGCGCCAGACGTGGAAGCAGCAGCAGGAAGACCCCGGCTACCAGTTCGAGACGCCGCTCCCCGCGAAGAAGGTGCCGGGGGCCAAAAAAGATGATTCGCTGGTGACCTCGCTCGGCGACCTGCCGCCCAAGCCGCTGGAGTAGGGGCACGCCGGGACGGCGGCGCCACGATCCTCCGCCGTCTCTTATTTCGTCGTCAGGGAGTAGACCCCGTCCCAGTCCTCGGCGGGAGGCTTCCGCATGTACTGCTGGCAGCGGCGGAGGTACACCGTTGCCGGCCCATCCTCGGGATGTATTTTCAGAACGCGCCTGAAGGTGGCCGCCGCAAGCTTCCAGTGCTTGGCCTCGAAGTCCTGCATGCCCTCGTGAAATACCTCTACCGCCTGCGCGATGATCTTGTCTACGGCGTCCTTTTCTTCCACCAGCTCGTAAAGCCGCGTGGGCTCGTTGATGCCGACCACCCTTACCCTGTCGAGCCTGCGGACGAAGAAGTCAGAGCCGCCCGTGTCGTAGGTGTGCTCGCTCATGAGAAGCCACGTGCCGTACTGCTTGTTCACCCCCTCCAGCCGGGAGGCGAGGTTCACCGCGTTCCCCATGATCGTGTAGTTCATCTTTTGCGGGGTGCCCATGTTCCCGACCACCATGCTCCCGGTGTTGATCCCGATCCGGGTCAGAAGAGGCGTCGGTGCAAGTCCCACGGAAATAATGCGCTCGTTGAGAAGCTTTTCGGCGCGCCTCATGCGCACGGCGGCAAGGCACGCCCGGCGGGCATGATCGGCAAGGTCAACAGGAGCCCCGAAGAAGGCAATGATGGCGTCCCCCTCGTACTTGTCGATCGTGCCTCCAAGATCAAGGATGATGTCGCTCATCTCGGTGAGGTATTCGTTGAGCAGGGTCACAAGCTTGGTCGGGTCCTTGAGGACCTCCGATATTGTCGAGAAGCCTTTTACATCGCTGAACATCGCGCTGAGCTCTTTCTTCTCCCCGCCCAGCTTCAGCTTCTCAGGATCTGCAAGGAGATCGCTGATGACATGCGGGGAAAGGTACTGGGAGAATGCGGACCGCACCTGGCCTTTTTCCCGTTCGGAGCGGAGGAACTTTATCGCGGTCAAGCCGATGAACGTGAGAAATGCCGCCCCTACCGGGGACACGGCCTCCAGGTAGAGACCCGTCTGCCGGAAGACCAGCAGGAGCGAGCCGGCGACAATCACCACGATTGCCGCCCCTACGACGATCGAGCGCGCGGGGTTCAGGTTGAGAATGGCAAAGGTCGCCACGAATGCGATCAGCGCCGCCAGGACGAGGCCGTACCACCAGGGGGCCTCCTTGAGGAACCGGCCCTGGATGATCGTGTTTGCCACGGCGGCATGGAGGCCCATGTTGGCGTACACGCTGGCAAACGGGGTCACCCCGAGGTCGGTCGTCGAGGTGGCGGATTCTCCAATGATGCTGAAGGAGCCCTGGAGGCTGCTTGCGAGTGTGGCGCGGATGTCCACGAGCTCCTTGTAGACTCCCCGTGTCTTCGCGAAAATGTCCGGCACCTGGGCGCGTATCTGCTCGGCATTCTGCCGCTGCTCTGCCGTGATCCCCTTCCGCGCGAGCTGCTTGTCGATGTCGGCCAGGATCGCCCGCTCGGCGCCCCCATCGAGGAACTTGCCGGCTTCCTCGAAGAATGCTGCCCGGGCCTTCACGTATGCCGGTATCTGATCGGTGCTCCCGCCTCCCAGGATGTCCTTCTTCAACTGCTCTGTCGCCGCGTAGGCGCCGAGCAGGCCGGGCTGCGCGTTCTCGTAGGAAAGATACCCCTCCTGGTCCATGAGCTTCAGGTTGAAAAGCAGATCCGCTTCCCTCTGGTCGTGGCGGTAAAGGGCATAAAAAGAGAGGTGGTGGAAACTCTTCAGGTAGTCCTTGTGAGGCCAGTTGATCAGGAACGCGCCGCTCGGCGTGAGCGGGATGGCAATGTCCCTCTTCCCCTGGCCGGGAATGACGGCGGACTTTAACAGTATCTCGTTCTTATGCAGCACCACCGCGGGGTTTCCAAGCCAGGAAAGAAGCGAGCTGAATGACAGCTGCGCGAAATACTTCCCCCGATACTCCTTGATCAGGTCGATCCTGCGGCGCACCCCGTCAGAGTCCACGATCACGTTCGGGAACCCGGCGCCCGCCGCGCCTTTCGCGATGGGCAGGATTGTCGGCACTATGGCAGCTGCCTTTGGCATGTCTCCCGTCTGCGCTTCCACGTTCTTCACCGCGAGGTGGGCGAGCGCGTAGTCCTGGAGCTCTTTGGGTGCGGAATTGTCCGGCAAGTCGGGGCAGTTCACGGTCACCGTGGCGCCGCCGAAAAAACGGGCGGCCTGGCCAAGGTAGGTGTCATTGTCTCGCTCGACGCCCTGCACAGCGGCCAGCAAGCGCTGCTTGCCCTGGTTGCTCAGGTCGCCAAGATCGGAGGCATACCTGCCTGCCTCCCGGAGAGGAATCCTGCCCGAGCGGAGAGCCTCGACCAGGTCCTGCGTGTTCGACTGGATCTGCGAGAACTCCTGGTTGAAGGCGTCAGGCAGCGTGCTCGTGAGCGCCTGCGTGTTCAGACCGTGGGGGCTCGCGTTCACGTACTCGATATCGAAGACGGCCGACGCCGCGCCCATCTCCCGCATCAGGATGAGGCCATCCGCCATGACGTCGCGGCTCCAGGGCCACTCGCCCACGTGGGCAATCGCCGCATCGTCGATGTCGACGAGGAGGAGTGACGGGTCCTCCCGGACCGACGGCTGGGCGCGCAGGAAGAGGTCGTAGAGGTTCCCATCGAGGCGGGTGACGACGCCGGAAATCCCCAGCGCGGCAAAAACGAGAACGGCAGCCAACGGGACGATGAAATCGTAGGGGTGTTTTGATATCACATTTGGCTCCTCGTATTCTGTCCCTGGAGTTGACGCCCGTCGTTTCTTTTTTCCACTATAGCTATAGCGTCATTGTATATTTCTGCGTGTCGCCGTCCACTGCTCTTACCACTATGGTGACCAGGGTGGTTGGTGAACCCGGGAGCGTGAGCGCGTATGTGGACCCCGTGGGCGTATCGACAATTGTGAAAGGCATGCCGTTGGCGTTGAAGCCCGTTTCGGTCACCGAGGTGACTGTCGCATTTGGATCCACAGTTGTCAAAGTCAGGGCAAACGGTGCATAGGGAGGACTCGACGTGTAGCTGTACACGGTCGGGCTGAATGCAGGCGTGAGCGGCCATGGGGAACCGAAGCTGGTCAGTACCGCGCTGAGCAGGTTCGATGGCATGCGCAGGACCACAGGATAGTTTCCCGTCGGGACCGTCAACGGAGCTGACGCAGTGGAGAGAAGGGTTCCAGAGCCGTCGAGCATCTTGGCAGTGACCAGGTACAGCCCTGCCGAGGACAGGCTGAACGATATATCGACGCTGGATTTTCCCCCTATGGACGCCGAGAGCGTCTGTGGTGAGCCACCCGTCGTGCCTTGAGGGGAAATCGTCACTGTCACGCTCGTCCCACCCGCCAGCGACCGGGAGCCAGCGCCAGGGGCTGAGGCGCCGCCTGCGGAAGAGGTTCCGGGGACCATCAATCTCAGGGCAAGGCTGTCGGCCGTGGATGCATTGAGCTGCATCTGGCAGGTGGTCAATAGCGCGAGAGCAGAAAGTAGCACGATGATTCCAATGACCTTGCGTTTACGCATTTCGGTCCTTAACCTGCATTGTAGAGGAACGTCATCGTATAGGTATGCGTACCACCATCCGCCGCCGTTACAACGATTATAATCGTGTTGGTGGAAAGGAGAAGGAGAGACGGGAGCGCGTACGTCGTTCCGCTGGGCGAAACGGGTGTTCCGTTCACCGTCACAGATGTGATCGTCGCCTGAGGATCCACAGTCGTCAGCGTCAAGGCATATGGCGGGAACTGGTAGTTAGGCTCCGGCACTATGCCCGAATAGGTGAATGTTGTCATGCTGAACGTCGGCACGAACGCAAATGTGGGAGGGGCAAGATAATTGTCAGTGCCAGTAAATACGGCATTGGAGAGCAGACTTGAATACATGGGGAGCACGACCGGGTAATTTCCCGCCGGCACCGTAAGCTTGGTTGTCGTTTGCGAAAGAATATCCCCGACTGCATCCTC
>JBEKVA010000276.1:0-10553 GCA_049514475.1 Spirochaetia bacterium | reverse complement strand
GCCTTTGCTGCGGCGATGATGTCGGGGTCGATCGAGAAGCTCAGCGAAATCTTCTTCTCTTCCTCGAAGACCCGATCGATCATCTGCGCGATGTCGGCTGATCTCTCGGTGAGCTGCTCGTTCTCCACGGCCCTCAGGCCCTGCGTGGACTTGCTGATTGCCAACACGGCGACCACCAGCAGCGGCAGCACCATGATGAGCGTTCCGACGGTGATCAGCTTTATTCCAATCCTCATGTTCTTCAGCATTCTTTCCTCCTCTGACAGATAAATGGTTATCGATGAAAAGCGCCGCGTTTCCGCGGCTCATCACGCCGTGCTGGGAACGGGCTCCGGTGCCGAGGTCTGAAGGCTGTCGGCAATCTGGCCCAGCTCCTCGGTGCTGAGAATCCTGTCGATGTCGATCATGATGATCAGCTTATCTCCCAGCTTGCCGACCGCGGTTATGAAGTCCCGTGACTCCGCGCCCATGACCGAGGGCGGCGGATCGAACTGATCGGCCGGCACGCGGACCACCTGGCTGGCAGAGTCAACCACCATGCCGACGGATTTTCCATCGACATCCACGACGATCACCCGTGTCATTGCCGACTTTTCCTGCGATGCAAGACCGAATCTCTCCCGCAAGTCGATGATGGGAATGACGTCGCCCCTGAGGTTGATGATGCCCTTGACGCAGGAGGGAGCCTTGGGAAGCCAGGTGATCTGGCGCATGCGGATGACCTCTTTCACCCGCAAAAGTTCCAGGCCATATTCCTCGGCACCGACAGTAAAGCTGATGAGCTGCTTCACCTCGGCGGAGGTTTCCCCCCGGGCTTTAGAATCATTCATGAGTACCCCCTTAACTAGACATCACAGAAATAGACTTCCCGAATCACGCGTTCAGGTGTCCTTCGGCCTTTTTCATGGAGGCAGGCTCGGAACACTCAATAGTTGAAAAGCAACAACCATGCCAGTCGCCCGGAAAGACCATTTATTCGATTAGTCATCGATAATTTTGAATGGTAGCAGGCAAAATAGCCCCGTCAGGGCATTTCAATGGGGAGACGGACGTCATCTAAGGCATGAATTCAATGTCCCGTGTGGAGCATTGTGGAACTGTTTTGGAACATAGCCGGGCACCAGTGACTGTGACGGCACACGGGCCCTTGAGCTGCTCTCAGCCCCTGCTATTTCTTCTCAAGTTCCTCTTCAAGGTAAAACCGCAGGACGGTATTACCGGCGACAATGCGATCGCCGTAGGTCAACTGGCTCTTCTTGCGCAGCGGCCGCGAGTTCAGCATGGTTTCGTTTGTCGAGTTCAGGTCCTCGATGTAGAAATCACCCTTTTCATCGATGGTGAACAGACAGTGCTGGCGGCTGAGAAGGGGATCCTCGATGACGAACTCGCATTCCTTCTGGCGGCCGAGCACGCTTCTCGGCCTGTCGAGGATGAAGGTGTCCCCGAAGCGTTCACGGGACAGGATGACCAGCAGCGCCTTTCTCCCCAGGGCAGCGGAGTAGCTGAAGGTGTGCGGGTCCGTGTCCACCAGCGTGACGTCGGCAGTGGCGGGCTCTGAAGGATCTCTGCGTCGCATACTAAAGCATCATCATGGCGGGGGACTGCTGTCAAATTCGTTTCCGGCCGCCCCGAGGCGCGCCGTTACTGCTGCGCGCTGTAGCGCTGCAGCTCCATGACCCGTGTCGGAGAGCCAGGGCCGCCGGTGGGCACCTCCGACTTCACCAGGACGTGCGGCGCTTCGGCGGCGAACCAGTACGTGGATTTTGCAAAGAATGCGCCCAGCAATCCGCCCAGCCCCAGCTGGACTTTCCAGCAGTCCCAGGTCTTTCCGCCCGTGCTGATCGACTCGTGTCCTGCGACCGTGAGCTGCACCGACACCTGCCCGCCGCCCCTGGGCGCCCCCAGCGTGACCAGGTTCGCCTGGGTGAATGTTCCCCAGGGAAGACCGCGGAGGGTGACGGGGAGGGAGGTGTAGTCCCCGATCATGAGCTCGCCCTGTTTGGCATGGGGGGTTGCCTCTACGATTTCCGTCGTCCGCCGGATGACGGAATCCCCGCTGCGCGTGATCACCTCAGAGGAACGGGCAAAAAGGGTCACCGCGTCCAGGCGCGTCGTCACCTCTGATTCGCTTGATTTCGAGGTGAACTCGTACCAGGAATCGCCGTTGGCGGATCTGAAAGACATGCTTTGGCTCACGGTCCCTGACTGGTCCTGAATCTTTTCCGCGTAGAGGAAGTCCTCCTCGGGCGGCAGGGATGGATTGCTGATGCTGAGCTGCGCGCACAGCGGCACTGCCGGCAGCAGGACCGCAAATAACACGGGCAGGATACGGCGGCGGGGTGAACGGGCGCGCTGTTTCAGCTGCATGGAGACCATCAAAGCACAAAGAAATATACTATGACACAGGGGGGATCGCTGAATGACAAACCGTGAGCTTGCCGACACGTTCACCCTGATCGCAAACCTCCTGGAAATCAAGGGCGAGGTCGTCTACGTGACCCTTGCCTACCGCAAGGCGGCAGAGAGCCTGCTGTCACTCGGCGGCGACGTCAACCAGTACTGGAAGGAAGGGAAGCTGCGGGAGATCCCCGGGGTGGGCAAGTCCATTGCCGAGAAGATCGACGAGCTGCTGAAGACCGGGAAGCTCAGATTCAAGGATGAGCTGGAGAAAGAGGTCCCTGCCGGGCTTGCCGCGTGGCTGCAGGTGCCGGGCCTGGGCCCCAAGAAGGTTGCCCTCATCTGGAAGGAGCTGAAGATCACCACCATGCAGGAGCTGGTCGCGGCGGCACGCGAAGGAAAGCTGCGCGCCCTGCCCGGCATGGGAGAGAAATCAGAGGCGCTGATCGTGAAGGGCATCGAGTCCCTTGCCCGGAGGTCCGGCCGCGTTCCCCTCGGCCGCGCCTGGCCGCTTGCCCAGCAGATCATCGCGGCGCTGATGAAGGCCCCGGGGGTGCTCAGGGCAGAGCCGGCCGGTTCGCTTCGCCGCATGCGTCCCACCGTCGGAGACCTCGACATCCTGGTTGCCGCCGCGGAGTCGGCGCCGGTGATGGAGGTATTCACGACGCTCCCGGGAGTCTCGCGCGTGATCGGTCACGGGGAGACGAAGTCGAGCATCGAGTTTGCCGACGGGACGCGCGCGCAGGTCTGGGTGCACCCGCCGCAGAAGTTCGGCACCGCGCTGCAGTACGCCACCGGGTCCAAGGACCACAACGTGCAGCTGCGCCAGCTCGCCCTGGAGAAAGGCCTGTCCCTCTCCGAGCACGCCCTGGCGAAGACCGACGGGTCAGGGGAAATACTGTGCGCCACCGAGGAGGAGGTCTACGCGGCCCTCGGGCTGCCGTGGATCCCCCCCGAGCTGCGGGAGGACCGGGGCGAGGTACAGGCGGCGAAGGCAGGAAAGCTGCCGAAGCTGATCGAGGTGAGCGATATCAAGGCCGACCTGCAGACGCACTCCACCTGGTCGGACGGCAAGCTGTCCATGCTGGAGATGGCAAAGGCCGCGGCCCGGCGCGGGATCAAGGTCATCGCCTTCACCGATCACTCGGTCAGCCTGGGTATGACGGGCGGCCTCAGCATGGAGCGTCACGCGCAGCAGGCCGCCGAGATCCAGGAGATACAGCGGGAGCTGGGGAAAAAGATCCTCGTTCTGCACGCCACGGAGGTGGAGATCAAGGCTGACGGCACGCTGGATTATCCCGATGAGTTCCTGGCCACCCTCGACCTCGTGGTGGCTTCCCTGCACACCTCGCTGCGCCAGGAGCGGGACAAGGTCACCGAGCGCATGCTCTGTGCCGTGCGCAACCCGCACGTGGACATCATTGGCCACCCCACGGGGCGGTTGATCCCCGACCGCGAAGGGGCCGACCTGGACATGGAGGCCGTGCTTGCCGCCGCCGCGCAGTCAGGGGTGGCCCTGGAGATCAACGCCAGCCCCTATCGGCTGGACCTGGAAGACAATTACGCGAGGCGGGCAAAGGAAATGGGCATCCCTCTCAGCGTCAATACCGACGCGCACTCCGATACCGACCTGGACGCGCTGCCCTTCGGGGTGGCCATTGCGCGCCGCGCGTGGCTCACGGCGCGCGACGTTATCAATACCTGGCCGACGGAAGAGCTTTTGTCGTGGTTGCGGAAGCGGGGGAAGAAAGGGTAGGCGCGGGGCAGCGCCGCGGCGTTACGCGGTGACGGTGGATTGCAGCGTGCCGTCCAGCAGCTCCATCAGCTTTGCAAAACCGCGCTCGGCGTGCTCGGGGTGATACACCTTGCCGCCGGGGATCATCCACCCGTGCAGCGCTCCGTCGTAGATCTCACTTTCATAGGTGCCGCCCCATGCTTTCAGCGAGCTTTCCAGCTTCGCTATGGCCTCCAGCGACATGCTGCGGTCGTTCACCGCGTGGCCGAAGTAAAGGCGTGCCCTCACCAGCGGCAGGAGCAGGTGCGGGCTGCTGGGAGTGTCGGTGACGAGGTTCCCGCCGTGGAAAGATGCGGCGGCGCTGATACGATCAGGCCGTGCCGCGGCAGTGCGCAGGGCGAACTGCGCCGCGAAGCAGAAGCCCACGACGGCCATGGGACCCCGGCTGGTCTGCGGCTGAGCGGCAAGGAAGTCGAGATCGCCTCCGGCGTGAGGGGGGTGGTAAGCTCGCGGAACCTGTTCATCGTGCGCTCGCTGGTAAAGTCCGCTTCGAAGTCGAAGGCGGGCGGCTTCGTCGTACGGTAGAAGATGTTGGGTGTCAGCACGACATACCCGTGCCCGGCGATGCGCTTCGACAGCTCCACGTGGGCCGGGCGGAGCCCCAGGCCGTCGGTGAGCTGGATGATGCCGGGGAGCCTCTCCGGCGTGTCGGGCCGCGCGATGAACGCGTCGACGGACCCGTCAGCCGTGGAAATGACAACCTCGCGAGAGACCATGACTGCCTCCATTCCCTGTCAGGCGAAAAAGGCATGCCAGAGCGCGGGAGCCCGCCTGTCCGCTCCCCCGGCGGAAATCTCTTTGCTTAACAATATATAGTGCCTTATATTATTAAGCAAAAGAACACTTCGCTCGGCGCATGTCGAACGCGGGTGCGCTGGCGTGCGTGGCTGAAAGGATGTGAACGGGATGACGACAACACGGAAGGAATACGTTCCGGGCGTCTGCAATATCGGGCCGGCCGAGATCAGGCGGCGGAGGCAGAGCGGCTGGCTCGGGCTGGCAGTGACGATCATCGCGGGGGCGGTCCTGCTCCTCTTTCGCGTTCCTTCCCCGTGGCTGCTGCTGCTCTTTCTCCCTGCAACGCTGGGCGCAACGGGCTTTTTCCAGGCGGCTTTTCACTTTTGCGCCAACTTCGGGATGCGCGGCGTATTCAACTTCGGTCCTGACGTCGGGAAGACCGATACCGTCGAGCAGGCCGAGTTCCGGGCAAAGGACCGCCGACGGGCCAAGCTGATCGGTCTCTACTCGATGCTGGTCGGAGCGGCGGTGGCGATTGCCGGGCTCTTCGCGGCCCGCGCGTGAAAGCCGGGCGTCCGTCTGCGGCTGGCAAGCGCCTGGGTATTCTCGGCGCAGGCCGCGCCGGGACTGCATTTGCCCGGTTGGCGCTGAAGGCAGGCTGGGAGGTGCGTGTTTCCAACTCGCGCGGCCCTGAGAGCCTGTCCCTGATGGCCGCTGTCCTGATGCCCGGAGCCGTCGCGGCAGCCTCGGAAGAGGCGGCCGCTTTCAGCGACGTCATGCTCCTGGCCCTCCCCCTGAGCCGATATCGCACCATTCCCGCCGGGCGGTTGGGGGGAAAGATCGTCATCGATGCAATGAATTACTGGGCGGTGGGCGGAGGAAGAATGGCGGAGGTCGAGCACGACCCTGCCGCATCCAGTGAAATGATCCAGGCCTTCCTGCCGGGCTCCCGTGTGGTAAAGGCGATGAACCATCTCGGCTACCTCGAGCTGGAAGAAGGAGCTGCTCCTGCCGGAACGCCAGATCGGCTGGCACTGGGCATGGCAGGGGATGACGGCGATGCGAAAAGGGTGGTCGCGGGCCTGATCGACGACCTCGGATTCGACAGCCTCGACATCGGTCCCCTTTCCGGGGGGCGGCGGCTGGGTCCCGGCTCTCCCGTTTTCGGAAGACGCCTCACCCTGGAGCAATTGCGCGAGGGTGTGCGCCAGGCAGCCCCAGCTTCCTAGGCCGGCAGCGCCGCCGCGGCCGGCCGCACCGCGGTCTCCCGCCGCACCACCGGAACAACCTCGGAGGCAAGGAGCTCGATGGTGCGCGCTACCATGCTGAAGGGCATTCCGCCCAGGTCGATCTGCGCCAGGAAGCGCTCGTGCGCGAACAGCTCGCGCTGGTAGAGGATCTTGTCGATGACCTGCTGCGGGCTGCCCACGAAGAAGGCCCCCTCTCGGCGTGCCCCCCGCTCGAAATCCTCCCGGGAGAGCCGTATGACCTGGCCCCTCCCACGGGAGAGCTGCTCGAAGTAATGAGCATGGTAAGGATAGAAGTTGTCCCTGGCCTTCTGGGACGCTGCATCGAGGTGCAGGTAGCTCGTCACGCCCGTCTTGAGCCGCGCGAGCGGCCACCCGTGCTGCAGCCCGCTCTGCCGGTAGTACTCCATCAAGAGCGCGAACTGGGCGGTGGCCCCCCCGATGATGCCCACCATCAGGGGGAGACCCCGTTCCGCGGCGCCTGCCGCGCTCTGGGGGGACCCTCCTACCCCGATCCATATCGGCAGCCGCTCCTGGTGCGGACGCGGCGCGATTTCGGTTTTCTGCAGGGATGGTCGTAGCGAGCCCTGCCACGTGACCCTTTCCTCGGAATTGAGCTTCAAGAGCAGATCGATCTTTTCGGGAAACAGGGTCTCGTAGTCGGCCAGGTCGTAGCCGAAGAGGGGAAACGACTCGATGAATGCTCCGCGGCCGGCGATCATCTCCGCCCGTCCTCCTGACAGAAGGTCCAGGGTGGCGAAGCTCTCGAACTCGCGCACCGGGTCGGCGGTGCTCAGGACGGTCACCGCGCTTGTCAGGCGGATCCGCTGTGTACGCTGTGCGATGGCGGCAAGGACGACGGGGACCGCAGATACGACGAAGTCCAGGCGGTGGTGCTCCCCGACGCCGAAGACATCAAGACCCGCCTCATCCGCCAGCCGGGCAGCGGCGAGGATCTCCTCCAGCCGCTGCCGCGGGCTGATTTTCTTTCCGGCGGAGGGATCGCTCAGGAGCTCTCCAAGGGTGATGACGCCGATTTCCATGCGCGCTTCCTAGTCCCTGATCTTCAGAACGATCTTGCTTTTCACGTGACCCGCCTCGCGGGCAACGAAGGCATCCCTTATCTTGTCCAGGGGGAACGTGCGCTCGATGTGCACCTTCACCTTCCCTGCCGCGACAAGCTCCCCGAGGCGCTGCAGGCGCGCCGTGGTGACCTCGGTCATCTGGCCGAGAGCTGTCACCCCGTGCCTGGCGGCCAGCTCCGCGTCCGGCATGGCTGCAATCGTGATGATGGTGCCGCCTTTTTTCAGGACGGCGAAGGCAGCTTTGTACGCGGCCCCTCCGGCGGTATCCAGAACGGCATCGAGGTCATGAAGAGCGCCGGGGAGGGGCGATGTCTCGAAGTCGATGACCTGGTCCGCCCCCAGGGATTTCACGTAGCTCACCGCCGACCCGCGGCAGGATGCGATGACCCGGGCACCGAGGTGCCGCGCGATCTGGATGGCGAATGAGCCTATGCCGCCCGAGCCGCCCTGGATGAAGAGAGTGCTTCCCTTGGAGACCTTCAGGGTCTCGATGGCCTGCAGCGCGCTCACGCCGGCAACCGGGAGAGCCGCTGCCTCCGCGAAGCTCAGCGTGCCAGGCACTTTTGCCAGCAGGCCGGCAGGCACGGCGGCATAGTCGGCGAATGCCCCGCTGCCCCCCGCCATGACGGAGGCCATGCCGAAGACCCTGTCTCCATTCCTGACGGCGCTGACACCGGGACCTGTCTCGATGACGACACCGGCGATGTCGGACCCGAGGGTGGCGGGGAAGCTGAGCGGCATCATCTGGTGCATGTACCCCTGCCGGATGGAGGAGTCTGCCGGGTTGAGGCTTGCCGCGTGGACCTCGACCAGCACCATTCCCGCGCCCAGCGGCGGCCGCGGGAGCTCCTCCACCGCGACGACACCGGCGTCACCGTACTGCGCAATGCGCGCTGCTTTCATCATGGTCTCCTTTCACGGGGGCAAATATAAACAGCTAAAATATTTTAATCAACATTTTTCGTCTCTTTCATGGTATCTTTCACCCGTGATGAACGGACGGCACCTCTCGGATGACCACTGCCAGGCGGAGGCCCTGAAGCTGCTGGGTGACTACGTCACCCTGCGCGTCATCGACTTTCTCCGCGTGAACGAGCTGCGCTTCACCGAGCTGCAGCGCTCCATGGGAGACGTGAACTCCGTCACCCTTTCCAACAGGCTGAAGAGGCTGGAGGCCGCCGGGGTCATCGAGCGCAAGGAAGCGACGATCGACCGCCAGTCGGTTGCCTACCGGCTCACCGCCCTGGGAAAGGGCCTGCTGCCAATCTTGAGGGAAATCCAGAACTTCACCAGGCGCAATGCCGGCCTCGGGTCCGCCATCGGCCCGAGTGAAGGGAAACCCGCCGCGAAGAAGAAGCTGCGCGCGAAATCCTGATGCTCCTGAAGGTTGCCAGGGACATGGAGAAGAGGTACGCCGGCCTTGGCGGCCGGATTGCCTGCCGGCAGCACGTGCAGAAAATCGTCGTGCGGGACGGCAGGGCTGCCGGGGGTTAGGTTCGAACGGGCCCTGCGGGCCGTCCCCGCACGGCGCGCCTGCCGTCCCCGGCTCAGACCTTCGGCGGCGGCGTCTCCCCTCGGAAGATCGCGGCATGGCGCGCGGCAAACTGCTCAAAGCTGGTCGCGGGCCATCCGAACACCGTGGGAATGACCTGAGAAACCTTGGACTCTTTTCCCTTTCGCCGTTCGGCAAAGAGCTCGGCCAGGGCGTCGACCAGGAACGGGGGAAAGCCGGCGGCGAGCTGGGCCTTCTTTGCATCCTCGGGACTCATGTTGACGTAGCGGATTGGCTTTCCCGTCGCAGCGGAGAGCTTTGCCGCAACCTCAGCCATGCCAAGGGCTTCTGGCCCGGTGATCGGGTAGGTTTTCCCCTCGTGCCCGGACCCGGTGAGAACAGCCGCGGCAACCTTGGCAATATCGGTGACGTCGATCGAGGCAATCCGCGCGTCGTCCATGGGCAGGAACAAAGCGCCCTTCGCAAGGATCGAGGGCACCTGGCGGAAATACGAGTGCATGAACTCCCCGGCGCGCAGGTGGGTAAACGCCATTCCCGACTCTTCCAGCTTCCGCTCGATCAAGCCGTGCATGCGGGCGAATCGAAAGGGAGAGTCCACGTCGGGAATGATGCCGGAAAGCTTGACCACGTGCGCGACACCAGCCTTCCGCGCCGCATCGATGAAGCTCGATTGCACATCGAGCATTGCCGGCTCCGAGGAGGAGATGAGCATCGCCCGGTCCACGCCGCGCAGCGCCGCGGCAAGGGTCTCGGGGCGCCCCATGTCACCCTGCACGATCTCGACATTCGCATGCGAGGAAAGCCCCTGGGCCTTCGCGGTGGTGCGCACCAGGGCGCGCACCGGCACGCCCTGCACCGATAGCTGGCGCACCAGCTCGCCTCCGCACAGTCCCGTGGCGCCCGTGACTAGAATCATGCCTGCTCCTCCCTCCGCGCGATGAAATATCGTTGCAGGCTGATGCGTCAGTCAAGCGCGGCCGGTGCTCTACGGCCGTCACGCCCACCTGAGATCCGCCGCGACCACCGCGGCGTTGTGTCGGCGCGGGGAAGGAGCGGCGCCGCCGCGGCCGATCGCGTTGTGCGGGCACCAGGTGGCGCACGTTCCGCAGTTGTCGCAGTCGTGGTGCCACTGCGGCTTTCCGTTTTCCAGCTTCACATTGCCCCGCGGGCAGATGCGGGTGCATGTCCCGCAGCCGGCGCACGCATCAGAGACCCGGTACAGCGCATCCATTTTCGTAAAGGCGGGCACTGCCTTGCCATGGAAGAAGCCTCCCAGGAGCGCGCCGGGAAGGGCATTGCGCTCGATGCTCCCGTGCTTCTCGTCGCGCACCATCTCGATGATCTCGGGGAGCCGCTCTTTCTCAGTGGGGAAAAGCCTGCCCGAGAGCCGGCGCACCCGAGCGATCATCAGGGACTCTTTTTCTGTTGACTCCATGTAGCCGGCGGATCGCACGATGAAGGCGGCGTCCAGATGACCGCCGTTCCTGCGAAGGGCCTTCCCCATCCTGGGCAACGTGTTGGCGGCGGTGCCGCCGCAGGTTGCGATGGCGAACGTGTAGCGCACCGCGCGCAGCGGCGATGGGAACCAGCTCGGTATCGCCAAGCTCCCGCGCCATCGACGAGCCCCGGGACATGGTCAAGCGCTCGGGCTGCTCACCAGCATTTCCCGCTGACGCGTCCCTGCCAGCGCAGGTGGCGGAGACCGAGCAAGGATCGGATTAGGGTCGTCGGTGCCGGGTTTGGCCGAAGGCAACGATATGCGATTCTCCTAGCTGAGT
>JBEKVA010000275.1:0-5954 GCA_049514475.1 Spirochaetia bacterium | reverse complement strand
TTTCCATAATCGATAGGCTGCGCGGATTCCTTGGGGTGGTCGACCGGACTCGCGAGACCCGCTCGGTCGGCGATGCGGTGAGCTCGCTCGGCATCAAGATCGCATCGCTCGAGCAGGAGGTAAGGCAGCTCAGTGGAGGGAACCAGCAGAAGGTCCTCCTGGGGCGCTGGCTCATCGCGAATCAGAAGACGCTCATCTTCGACGAGCCGACAAAGGGCGTAGACGTCGGCGCGCGAAGCGAGTTCTACCGAATCCTTCGTGACCTACGTGACAAGAATCACGCGATATTCGTTCTCACCTCCGATCACAGGGAGGCGCTGACGGTGTCCGACAGGCTCTTTCTCCTCATGAAGGGGAAGCTCGTCGAGTACAGCTCGCTGCAGGAGGCGACTCCGAAGGATGTTCTTTCGCGGCTGACGGGGGGTTGATGTCCCCTGGGCAGGCGCGACGATCAACGATGTATTCTGGAGGAAGGCATGAACGAAGCAGTTGAAGGGCGGCGTCAAACACCGGGCGGGAGGACCCGCTCGAGGCTGAAGCTCCCGGAGTCCTGGATTCTCATCGTCGTGATCATCGCGATGTGTCTTGGAATCGGGATCATCGAGCCGGTATTCTTCAGCTTTGAGAACGTCGTCAATATCATCATCAGCATCTCGGTCATCTCCATCGTCGGCGTCGGCATGACTATGGTGATCCTGACCGGCGGGATCGACGTCTCCGTCGGCGGCATCCTCGCTCTCTCGGCGACGATAGCGGGATCGATTTTGAAGAACCCCTCAATCCCGGTCTTCATCCCCATCGTCGTCGCGCTGCTGGTAGGGCTCGCTTTCGGCGCCTTCAACGGCTTCTGCACCGCTATCCTGAGAATACCTGCACTGATCGTGACGCTGGCAACGGTGAGCATCACGCGTGGGCTCGTCCTCATTTATACGAGGGGCCAGGCATCGTACGGGTTCCCCAAGTCCTTCCTGGTCATGGGTCAGGGTCGCATCCTGGACATACCGATCGTGGTGTACCTCACGATCGTCCTCCTGGCCATCGGCATGTTTGTCCTGAACAGGACAGCGTTTGGCCGAAGGATCTACGCGGTCGGGAACAACCAGATCGCTTCGCGGGTGGTGGGGATCCGGGTGAAGTCCGTCTTCATCTCCATTTTTGCCATCACAGGTGTCCTCTGCGCAATCGCCGGCTTGACGACCATCTCACGCATGAATGCCGCGCCGGCCATTCTCGCGGAAGGGCTGGAGTTCCAGGTCATCACTGCAGTTGTCATAGGCGGAACCAGCATCCTTGGCGGACGCGGCTCGATCGGAAAGACGATCATCGGTGCCGTCATCGTCGGACTGATCTTGAACGGGTTGCAGCTCATCGGGGTGTCTGTCTACTACAACCAGTTTCTCTCAGGCCTCATACTCCTTGTCGCGGTGATCCTCGATATGCTGCGGCAGAGAAAGACACTGCATTGAAAAAGACCGCGGTCCTTGGCGTCGACGTCGGGACCTCCAGCATCAAGTACAGCCTGATCGGCGCACGGGGACAGTGCATCAAGAGCACCTCGGGGGGGTATTCCCTAGACAGCGCGGTCCCCGGGCAGTTCGAGATAGACCCCGAGAAGCTCTGGGACAGCGTCGCAGCCTCGATACGATCATTGCTTGCGGAGACCACCGATGCGTGCACCGTCGACGCCGTCTGCATTTGCGCCATGATGATCATGCCGGTGTTTCTCGATGCGAAACTACAGGTCGTCCGTCCCATCATTCACTGGCAGGATGAACGTCTTCTGCGGGAGAGCGTCATCCTGAAGGAGCAGGGCAAGGACCGGCTCGTGGCCGAGGGGTCCGGGAGCCTGCTCACGGGGGAGAGCACCCTGAATGCGCTCAGCTGGCTTCGCAGGAACGAGCCGGCGCGTTTCCGAAAGATTTCTGGGTTCATCATGATCAAGGATTTCATCCGCCTGCGCTTGACTGACATGGTCTGTACCGATTTTGGGGATGCATCCGGCAGCCTGCTCCTGGACCCGAAGACCAGGAGCTGGAACATGACGCTTGTCCGTGCGCTCGATATCCCGGAGTCGATACTCCCCGAGCTGCGGGGCTCTGACGAGATCGCCGGAAAAGTGTCGCGCGGCGCGAGTGCGCGCACGGGACTCCCCGAGGGTGTGCCCGTGGTCACGGGAACGGGCGACGGGATCTGCACGATCCTCGGGTTGGGAGTCTGCGAGAAGGGCGAGGTCGGTATCACCGTCGGGTCGGCCGGCGTCGTGGGGGTGTCCGCAGGAGAGGTCCCCCTCGACTCCCTGCACCGGAACTACATCTTCTGCCATCCCCTGCCGGATCGGTGGTTCTCCGTCATGGCGACTGCTGCCTCGGGCGACATCCTGCGCTGGTACAGGAGCGAAATCCTCGGCAATCCCCGCATGACCTACGCGGAGCTCGACGAGCAGGCCCGGACTGTGGAGCCGGGCTCCCGGGGGGTCATGTTTCTCCCGTACATTCTGGGCTCGCGCAATCCCTACGGCAATCCGCACGCGTTCGGCGAGTTCCTCGGCCTCCGCCGCCAGCACGACCAGCGATGCATGACCAGGGCAGTTCTCGAAGGGATACTTCTCGAGGTGCTCGACCTGTACCTGACCGAGCAGGAGGTGATCGAGCGCAGGGGCGGGACGCTCGAGGGAGTAAGGGTTTCCGGTGGTATCGTGCAGAGCGCCTTCTGGCTGCAGATGCTCGCCGACATGCTCGGCAAGGACCTCATCCTGACGGGGGCAAGCGAGCTGGGTACCCTGGGCTGCAGCATCTTGGCTTTCACGGGCATTCGTGCCTATCCTTCACTCCAGGATGCGATTCGCGCGATGGTGACGAAGAGTAACGTGGTCAGGTTCGATCCTTGGTGCCATGAAGTGTATCAAGCGAAATACAAGATCTTCCGGCAGATCTACACGGCGATGGAGCCTTTGTTCCCTTCGTTGGGAGTGTAGGCACGGGCAAACGGAGTAAGCAGCGATGTCCAAGGAGAGGTTGACCAGCCCCGGTAATGGCGGGGCTGGGCGGGGCCGGTCCCGGACCCATTTACTCGAGCGCAGCGGCGGAGCCCCGCTGTACATGCAGGTCAAGGACCACCTGCTGTCTGAGATCCAGTCTGGAAAGTGGAAGGACAATGAGCTCATCCCCACAAACGATGAGCTCTGCGCGCAGTACGCGGTGAGCGCGATCACCGTTCGAGAGGCGGTCAAGATACTCGTACGGGAGGGATACCTCGAAAGAATCCAAGGGAAAGGGACCTTTGTCCGTGCAGTGAAGTACAGCCCGCACCTTGCCCACCTTTTCAGCTTCACGAAGTGGGCGAAGGAAAAGGGGCTGCAGCCGTCAACGCGGATCATCCACATCGATCTCCATTTGCAGAACGCCGCGCTGGCCTACGAGCTGGGCATCAGCCCGCCGGCGGAATTGACCCGGATCGAGAGGCTGCGCCTCGGCGACGACGAGCCACTCTGCCTGGAACAGATCTCACTCGCGTCAGAGATCTGCCCGGACATCCACCTCAAGGATCCGGCGACCAGGCCCTTCAATGACATCCTCACGAACGACTACGGCATCAAGCTGACAAAGTCGACCGTTGCGATCAAGCCGGCGTTTGCATCCCCGTACGAGGCAAAGCTCTTGCGCATGAAAGCGGGAGATGTCATGCAAGTCTTCACGCACAAGGTGTTTGCCCGGAAGAACAAAGTTGCCTATATAGTGCGTTGCATGTACCGAAGCGACAAGGTGATATTCGAAATCGAGCTCTAGATATCCATCGACCCGCATGATGGAAAAATCGCAAACACGGATACACTAAAAGCTTGATTCGTCCGTCGATATGCCCGTACGCCATGAAAAATGATTCAACGACGAACAACAGTGATGCGCACCGGCGGCTGGAGAATGCCTACAGAAGCGAGAAACCGCGCTTCATGGCGCGGCTCCGCGCGGCCGGGCGCACCCTGGAAGAGGCAGAGGACCTGATTCATGACGTGTATGCCGAGACCATGGAGCGCCTGCACGTAGTGGCCGGCATCAGCAACCTGCCGGCCTGGATCAATGCACTTTTCACCCGGAGGCTGATCGATGCCTGGCGGCATGAGCGGGTACGGGCTGCGTGCGGGGAAACCGACGTGACCGAGGAGACCCTGCGGGAGATCATTGCCGGCGCCGGCTTGGATCCCCAGGACGGGTTCGTCAGGGAATGTCTGGTGGATGCCGTGAACGATGCCCTGCAAGTCCTGCCCCCTGCCCAGCGCAAGGTCGTGGAAGCCCAGGTATTCGGCGGCATGAGTTTCAGGCAAATTGCGGAAGCCACGGGGGAAAGCATCGACACCCTGACGGCCCGCAAACGCTACGCCTTGCGCAATCTTTCCCGGGCGCTTCGGCACTGGATCGATGGATGAACGTACGGGGAAGCGGGCAGAAGCCCGGAAAGACGGTTTACCGGGCTCGACCCGGAGGAGGCATGCTATGTCTGATCAAGAGAAAGCATTTGGCGGCATGGATGAGGACCGCGGAAAGGGTTTCGAGGGCTGGTGGGAAGACCGCAGCGTCCCGGAGAAAGTTTTCGCGGTAATCGGTTTCATCATCCTCGGGATCGGCCTGCTTTTCCTTTTCGGCCTGGTGGTGATGGCCTTGTGGAACTGGCTGATGCCGGAGATCTTCGGCCTGAAGACGCTGACCTACTGGCAGGCCTGGGGCGTACTGCTGTTGAGCTGCATCCTGTTCGGGAAGATAGGCGGGAGCGGAAGCAGCGGCAAAAGCGACCGGAAGCGGAAGCGGCAGCTTCGCGGCTACATGCGGGAAGCCCAGTCCGCTTCGGGGCAATCATCGAGCGACTCCCCGACCGCGTGAGCGGCTTCCGGAGTCCGCCGTGTCGGCCCGGACGGAATGCGTCCGTCCGGGCCTTTTTCGAAAAGGTGTCGTTATGAAAGTGCTGTTAGTCGTGTCTTCTTTTCATCACAGGAATACAGAAAAGATCGCAGGTGTCTTCGCCTGGATTTTCGATGCACGGATGAAGACACCCAGTCAGACGGAAAAGGGAGAGCTCGAGGATTGTGATCTGATAGGCTTTGGCTCGGGGATCGACAGCGGCAGGCACTATAAGGAACTGCTCGACTTTGCCGATTCGTTGACGCGCGTCGCGGACAGGAAAGCGTTCATATTCTCGACGTGCGGCATGCCGGTCTCTGTTGCCGGGAGAAACTTCGTTACCGACTATGCCACGAAAAGCCACTCAGCCCTCAGGGAGAAGCTCACGTCCAGGGGATATGCGGTCATAGGTGAGTTCAGCTGCGCAGGCCACAATACGAATAGTTTCCTCAAGCTGTTCGGAGGCTTGAACAAGGGCAGGCCGAATGCCGAAGACCTCGGAGACGCTGAAGTGTTTGCCCGGGCCCTGAAGGAGAATCTGGAGAGCGGAAAACCGCGATAAACGTTCGGAACACCCGCCGTCGCCCCGCGATCATGGACTCGCTGCCTGATCGATCGCGGATTCCTTGAAAACCGGATCGATAAACCCGCCTTGGCTCGCCGCGTCGCGTATCAGGCCCGCCGACGCACTCAGGCCTGCGAAGTCGGCCTTTGCGCAGACGGTCGCACGATGATGCTCCGCCTCGACTATTCATAAGCGGCGGTGCCCACGTGTTCGCGCAGCCTGGTGATGTCCTTGGTTGGCGCATTCCCGAAGAAGCGGCCGTATTCCCTGCTGAACTGCGAAGCACTCACATATCCCACGTTCCGACTGGCAGTACCCGCGTCCATCATCGGGGACAACATCAGACGCCTCGCCTCTTGAAGACGCAGCACCTTCTGGTACTGCAGGGGGCTCATTGAAGTAACGGACTTGAAGTGCTGGTGGAAAGAGGTAACGCTCATGTTCGACAGCCTGGCCAGCTCTTCGACTCTCATGGGATGAGAGAAATTGGCGCGCAG
>JBEKVA010000274.1:0-5995 GCA_049514475.1 Spirochaetia bacterium | reverse complement strand
GCGGGGTGCTCCTGCGCCGCCCCCTACGGCCACAGGATCCTGCACATCGACGGCAGGAAATCCATCGAGCTGCGCCGTTCGATCATGCGGGGGAACATCGGGCTGAAGCCCGGCTGGGTGCGGCTGAACTTTCACTTCCTGCTGACCGATGACGAGGTGGATTTCATCTCGCGCGCCATCCTCTTCGTTGCCGAGCGTGGCAAGCAGTTCCTGCCGTTGTACCGTTTCGACATGCAAAGCGGCGCCTGGGAGCACAAGACTCATCACCCGTCCCCTGCGCCATTTGGCCTGGAGGCGGCGCTCGGCGCGGCCCGCGCACCTGCCGTCAGCGCGCCCGCCGTCGGCGCACCCGCCGCGGATCAGAAGTCGCCCTTCTCCGATTACCTCGCACAGGCCGCGGCACTGGCAGACCGGTTGACGGCACAGTGGTCGGAGGCCGGCATGAAGAGCACGGAGAAGGACCTGATCCCCTTCGTGTACTTCTAAGCCCGGCACGAGTTGTCCCCGGGGACGAAGCAGTGTATTTTTTCATCATGTTCACACATGTGTTTGTCGGTCCCCGCGCACGCAAAGCGATGCGTGCCACGTTTCTTCTTGTCGCCGCCCTTGCCCTCCTGTTTAGCTGCACGTCGGTGCCCCAGGGGCAGGCGGGCGGGCAATCCCCAGACGTCCTGCGCGCCACGCTGGACAGCGGCCTGCGGGTCATCATCGTGCGCAATCCTCTTGCGCCCGTGGTCACGCAGGAGCTGACATTCTTCGCGGGGGCAAACCAATCGCCTCCCGGTTTCCCCGGCATGGCGCACGCGCAGGAGCACATGATGTTCCGCGGCTCGCCGGGGCTTTCGGGGGACCAGCTCGCCGACATCAGCGCGCAGCTGGGCGGGGATAGCAATGCGTTCACCGAGTCCACCACCACCTCCTATTACATGACGGTGCCGGTGGAAGACCTCGACCTTACCCTGCGCGTCGACGCCATCCGCATCGCCGGGGTGGACAACGACCCCGCCCTCTGGGAGAAGGAGCGGGGCGCCATAGAGCAGGAGGTCTCGCGGGACCTTTCCAGCCCGTTCTACGTGCTGTCCTCCCGGGCGAGGGAAAAGATATTCGCGGGCACACCGTATGCCGACACCGGGCTGGGCAGCAAGGAGACATTCGACAAGACCACGGCGAAGATGCTGACGGCATTTCACGACAGCTGGTATGCCCCCAACAACGCCCTCCTGGTGCTCGCCGGTGACGTCGATCCGCCATCGGTGCTGGCAAAGGTGAAGAATCTCTTTGGCCCCATCCCCCGGCGTGCCGTGCCCCAAAAGCCCGCCGTGACCCTGCAGCCGGTCGTCCCAGAGACCTTCACCTCCACGACTGACGAGGCCTACGGGATCGTGGCCTACATATTCCGCACGCCCGGCTACGGCTCGCCTGACTCTGCGGCCGCGCGCATACTCTCCCGCGCGCTGAACTCCTCTCGCGGGCCGATCACCGCGCTGGTATACGACGGAAAGGCGCTTGATGCCGGATTCCAGCTCCAGACATTCGCGGACACCGGCTATGGCATGGCGTATGCAGCTTTCCCACAGGGCGCCGATGAAAAGGTCCTGGCCCAGCAGCTCAAGGACGCACTCCTGGAGAGCAAGGAGGGGATCCCGGCGGACCTTGTTGCCGCGGAACAGCGGCGCGTGGTGCTCGGCAGCGAACTGCGCGGCACCTCGGTGTCAGGGCTTGCCCAGGCGTGGACTACCGCCGTCGCCGTCAAGGGTCTGGACTCTCCCGAGCAGGACTCTGCGATGCTGCAGAAGGTGGACGCGAAATCGGTCAACGGTCTGGCCGCGAATCTCCTGGATTTCGATCATGCCATCACGCTGGTGCTCAGCGCTTCCCCGTCCGCCGCGGGGCGGCCCGGCGGTGAGTCCTTCGGGACACCCGAGTCATTCGCTTCGACGCCGGAGAAGCCCGTCCAGCTTCCCGCCTGGGCGGCCGACGCGTTGGAAAAGCTCCCGCACCCGAAACCGCTTTTCACCCCGACCGACTACCATCTTCCCAACGGGCTTCGGCTGATCGTTCAGCCCCTTGCGTCGACCGGCGCGGTGAGCCTTTTCGGGAGCGTGCACACGGAGGAGAACCTCCAGGCGCCGCAGGGCCAGGAGGGAGTCAGCGACATGCTGGACACCCTGTTTGCATGGGGGCCGCAGGGTATGAGCAGGGCCGAGTTCGAATCCGAGATGGATTCCATCGGCGCCGACTTCACCTCCGGCACCCATTTCTCCCTGGACGTGATGCCTGATTTCTTCGGCCGCGGCGTGGAGCTTCTCAGCAAGAGCCTGCTTTCTCCTTCCCTGCCTGCCGACGCGTTTGCAAGCCAGAAGCAGATCCAGGTCCGCCAGGCTGTCGGCAACGAGAAGAGCCCTCCCTACCAGTTCAACATCGCCATCCAGAAGGCGCTCGTGCCCGAGGGCGATCCTTCCCTCAGGCGCCCGACGCCGGCCTCCATCGGGGCCCTCACCCTCGACGCCGTTCGCGCCTATCACGCGGCCGTCATGAGACCCGATGAGACGACGATCGTCGTCATGGGCAGGGTGGATCCTCCCGCGGTCAGGGCGGTCATCGAGAAGTACTTCGGCGCGTGGAAAGCGAGCGGGCCGCGGCCGACGCTTGACTACACGAAGGTGCCCGACTCGAAGCCCGGCGAGCTTTTCATCAACGATCCCGTGCGCGAGCAGAACGAGGTGGTGCTGGCGGAAACCCTCCCGCTCAGCTACGACGACCCGGTGCATTACGCGCTGAACCTCGGGAACGAGTTCCTCGGGGGAGGAAGCTTCGCGAGCCCCCTGTACAGGGAGCTCAGGGTCAAGCGGGGACTGGTGTACAGCGTCGACTCCTCGACCAGCTTCGGCAAAACGCGCTCGGAGTTCTCGGTGAGCTTCGGCGCTTCCCCGGAGAAGGTGCCTGATGCGAGGCGGCTCGCGGTGCAGCTGGTAAAGGACATGGCTGATCACCCGATGACGGACAGGGAGCTGCACCTGGCCAAGGGGCAGTCCCTGCGGCAGATCGAGCTCTCCAGCCAGACTGCCTCATCGATTGCGCAGGGCTGGCTCAATTACAGCAAGGAGGGGCTCGCCCTGGACCGGCTGTACGAAGTGGCCCGCAATTACGAGACGGTGAGCAGCGCGCAGGTGCAGGAGGCGTTCCAGAAATACATCGATCCCGATCGGCTCTCGGCGTTCGTCCTCGGCCAGCCCATCGGGCGCTGAGCAGGGAGCCCCGGATGAAGCGAGCCCCCACGCAGAAGGACTGGCTGCCCCTTTCCCGTCCCGGCAAGACCGCGCAGGAAGTGCCCACCGGAGAAGCCTTCCGCCCTGCCTGGATCGATTTCGAGAAAGGCATCCGCGTGGGAAACCTCGAGCCGCACGAGCGGATCACCCAGATCCTAAAGTACCGGCTGGAACAGGAGTACGGAACGGGGTTCGTGACCGACCGCTGGGGCAGGGGAGTGTACTGGCAGTGGATCTGCTGGGTGCCGCGCGCCGACAGGGAGGCGAAGCCGATCTCCAGCGGCATCAACTTCGGGTGCGCAAAGTTCTTCATATCGCAGGACAGGGATGAAAAGATCTTCCAGAGCGGCATGACGGTGGAACGGGGCTGGGCCGCGGGGACGCCCCCGTTTCCCGGCATCCGCATGAAAAGCGACTGGGACTGGAACCGGCTGATGAAGTCCTGCACGAAGGGCTCTCCCCTGGACGAGGAGCTGCGCCGCCTGGTCTGCCGGGAAGGGTTCACCGTCAGCGTGACGGGGGCCAAGGGCACGGCGAGGTTCACCGCCGCGAACTTCCGCGATACTCCCCAGCTCCGCGCGGCGGCGGAAAAGGCCCCGCCCAGGGAGTGGGCGGGGTTCAGCCTCTATTATCCCATGCCGGAAGCCGAGCTGATGACCTGCAGCGGCTACGAGCTCGTGCAGGCCATCTGTGGTGTCTTCTCCGAAGTGACACCCGCCATGAACCAGTGCATGCAGGTGACCCTCGCTCCCCGCTCAGCGCGGATTTCCGTGGATGGGCGATTCCTTCAGGAAGAGCGACAGCACGACGCTCGCCACGGTAAGGGCAAGAATAACAAGAAGTGAAACCGTCATCGATCCCGACGGTGCCTTGAACGCGTCCATCCCGAAGATGAAGATGATCCCCGAGAACTGCCCCATGACCAGCAGCAGGCTGTTCGAGGTGCCCTCGGGCGCCGGCAGGGTGATCTCCGCCCCGTACTGGAAGCCGATCGGTCCTGCGCTCAGCAGGAAGAACCCGAACAGGAAAGAGGAGACCAGCAGCAGCCAGTAGGAGGCGGCGAACGTGAGCCCTACCAGGCCGGGGAGCAGGCCCGCCAGGGCCAGGACGATGAAGGGCTTGCGCCGCCGCGTGTTGTCCGAGATCAGTGGGAGGATGAAGGCGCCCACGATCCCCCCGATCAGCATGAGCCCGCCCGCGATTCCCGCCTGCGTGGTGGTGAACCCGCGGGGGCCGGTGATCTCCTCGATCCAGGTCGTGATGCCGTTGAACATGCCCAGCCCGATGAAGAAGATCACCATCAGGATCAGGAAGTCCTTCTGCTTCAGCATGCTTTTCAGCCCGTCGAACATCAGGGAGCGGTCGTCGAAGCCTGCCGGCCCGGGGGGGGTCGGCGGGTGCTCGCGGGCCACGATCACGAAGACGACGGCGGCCACGACGGCGACGCCGCCCTCGATCAGGAGCATTGTCTTCATCCCGTAGCTGCCCAGCAGCAGAGGGGTCACGATCAGGGAGACGAGGATCCCCAGGTACATGGCGAGGGTGCCCAGGCCGGCTGCCGTGGCGCGCTCGTCCTTGAGAAACCAGCGCGCGGCAACCTTCGTGATGGCCCCCAGGATCAGCGGCTGGCCCATGGCGATCCCGATCTGGGACACGAACACCAGCGTGAAGTTGTCGGCGAAGAGGCCGCGCGTGATTCCGAAGAAGGCGGTCAGCGCGGCGCCGAGGGATACGGCCCTACGGAAGCCCCACGTGTCGATGAGCCACGCTGCCGGCAGGAACAGCAGAATGTACACGGCCATGAAGACCATGGAGAGAATGCCGATGGCGATATCGGAGGTGGCGTAGAACTTCATTGCGTCACTGGTGATCGGCGCGAAGGTGATCCAGAGAGCCTGGTTCATTGCCGCGGTCAGCATGAACGCAGCCAGGATCACCCACCTGTAGCCGTATGCCCGGATGGCACCCTTTTCCATGAGTCCCCCCTTTTTCAAAGCAGCAGTTTTTCCAGGGCCAAAGATACAGGGGCCGGGCGTCGCTGTACAGGGGAGGAAAAAGCAGCTCACCGCCGGGAGATCCGCGCGCGAAAGCTGGCCCGCACCTGGGCCCGAGCCCCCGCGGCGGGGCCGCCGCCGCCATGACTCTTGCAGAAACTTCCCTAGTGTGATATATCAGTTATCGCATTCCCCCACTTATCCTGAGGAGCCAGGGTTCGACAGTGACGACCCCATTCATGCGGATCATTCCATGCGCGATCTTCCTTGCCCTGCTCGCTGCGGCCATGCCCGCCGGCGCCCAGCAGAAGGACGCGACAAGCGCTGCCTCCACGACCGAGGCTCAGCCTGCCGCCACCGTGCCTAAACCCGCGACAAAGCCCGTGGAGTGGAAGAACATCATCCACCGCGTGGACTCTTTCGTCACCCGCGACGATCTCCGCAAAGGGGTCATTCTTTCCGACAAGGACGCCCCCCTCGTTCCTTTCTCCCACACCCGGCACCTGCAGGCAGGGGTTGCCTGCGAGCAGTGCCACCACCTGGGCATCAAGGATCATAAGGCCCCCGCCTGCGCCGAGTGCCACAAGGGCGAGCAGGCAGTGGCGGTCATGCACCAGGCGTGCATCACCTGCCACCAGGCCGGCGCCAAAGGCCCGGTGGCCTGCAACGACTGCCACACGCAGCGGCAGATCAGCTTCGCGGGCATTGTCCGCTTCGAGCTGGAAGATGTCG
>JBEKVA010000273.1:0-6005 GCA_049514475.1 Spirochaetia bacterium | reverse complement strand
TCTCTTTCAGCTCCGCCTGCGCCTGCCGCTGCGCGAGAGAGATGGCAATCGAGTCGGCGGCCCCTTCCAGGAACGAGATATGCTCAGGGGTGAAGCGGTTGCGGGCGCGGTCGTTTATCTGCAGGAGGCCGAGGGTTTCCCCGCCGCAGCGCAGGGGGATGAGCGCCGCCGACTCGTAGCCCTCCGTGTTGCACGTATTGCGCGTGCGTCCCTGGCGGTCTTCCTCGGTAGTGGCGGCCAGCAGCTCGGTGGTGCAGTTCGTCCAGAAGCTTCCCTTCGCCGTAAAGAATGGCCTGGCGGGATCCGTGGCGCCGCGCAGGACGGTCCCGCACATGCAGTCCAGGACGGGGTTCCCATCGCAGTCGCACTTCAGCCGGCCCTGGCTGTCCCGTTCGCAGAGGTACCTCTCCTTTCTCACGAACTCCGGGGAAAGCCCGCTCGTTTCGGCGTAAGGATAGTCTTCACCTTCGTGCAGCCGCACTCCCACCGCGTCGCAGCCCATCCACTCGCGGATCAGCTCCGCGATGCCCTGGATCAGCTCATGCGTCGAGCTGCGCTGGTTCAGCAGGTGCAGGAGCTTCAGCGTTGTGTCCCGCTCGCGGATGCCCCGCCGCACGTCGGAGAGCTGACCCTCGATGTGCCTCCTCTGGGCGCGCTGGTACAGGGCGAATGCAATGGCGCTCGTTGCAGCGGCCAGCAGCAGTGCCAGCGTGAGGATGAACATCGCGCCGGAGCGCCACGAGGAGTGCGCGAGGCTTCCCCGGTGATCAAGGCCTTCAAAGAAGAATATGCCGGCCCCTGAAACCAGCACGACCATTGAGAGCAGGAAGGCAAGAATGAACCATCGGAAGGTTTTTCGAGCGTCGCGAGTCGTGTCCAGCATGTGCCTTCTCTGTCCAGAGGATTTGCCCCGCGCCGGCGGGGATGCGAATGTCACGCCCTCAGATGACCGTTCCCGGCTTGAGGCACGTTCCCTTGGGGATAACGATGATACCATCCCGGATCGAATAATTCTCGAAGTCTCCGTCGTTTCTCGGCAGCGGGTCAATGCCCAGGCGGCAATTGTCGCCAATGCGCGCCCCCTTGTCGATGATCGCCTTCTTGATGATGCAGCTGCGGCCAATGCCGACGTTGGGCTCGCCGGCCGCCGAGTTGCGCTGCCTGTCGGAGAGCGTCTCGTAGTAATCGGCACCCATGCAGACCACGCCGTCCAGGTTGGCGCCGCTCTCGATGATGGTGCGGATGCCGACGATCGAGTTTGAGATGTTGGCATTGGTGATGATGCTCCCCTCCGCCGCCAGGGAGGTGGAGATGGTGCTGTAGTTGATCTTGGAGGGGGGCAGGTCGCGCCTGTTGGTGAAGATGGGCGCTTCCTCCAAGTAGAGATTGAAGTCGGGGTTGATGGAGGCCAGGCCGATGTTCGCCTCGTAGAAGGAGCGGATTGTCCCGATGTCTTCCCAGTAATCGTCGAAGACGTACGCCGACACTTTCAGCGACTCCAGGGAGGCGGGGATGATCTGGGAGCCGAAGTCGGTGAAGGAATTGTCCAGCGCCTTCTTCATGCCGGCCGCGGAGAAGATGTAGATCCCCATGGAGGCCAGCCACGCGTCCCCTTCGCTGTCCAGCTCCTCCTTCGCGCGGATCTTCGCGGGAATGGCAAGCGCGGAGATGTCCTCCCGCGGGGCGGGTTTCTCGATGAATCTCCTGATGCGGTAGCTCACGTCGGTGGAGAGGATGCCCAGGTGGCTTGCCTTGTCGCGGCTCACCGGCTTTGCGGCAACCGTCACGTCGGCCCCGGTGGCCAGGTGCTTCTGGAACATGTCCATGAGGTCCATGCGGTAGAGCTGGTCGCCGGAGAGGATGAGGTAGTGGGTGGGCGAGGTGTCGGCGAAGTGCACGAAGTTCTTCCTCACCGCGTCCGCCGTGCCCTGGTACCAGTCATCGGACTCCAGCGTCTGCTCGGCGGCAAGGATCTCCACGAAGCCCTTGCTGAAGGTGTCGAATCGGTAGGTGTTGTTGATGTGGCGGTGCAAAGAGGCGGAATTGAACTGGGTGAGGATGTAGATCTCGCGAAGGCCGGCGTGGATGCAGTTGGAGATGGGGATATCCACGAGGCGGAACTTGCCCCCGAATGGCACCGCTGGCTTCGCGCGCTTTGCCGTCAGCGGGTACAGGCGCTGGCCGCGGCCTCCGCCCAATATGATCGAAACGATCTTCTCCACGCGTTCCTCTGCAAAAAAAGTGTAGTCTGCTCGGCGACAGCGGTCAAGGCCGCGTTGTCATCCCGGCCCGCCGGGGCCGCACGGGCGCAGCCTCCCGCGGATTCCTCCCGGCCCGGGCGCAGCCGCTGATTGCCCGGCCCCCCGCGCCGTGCTACTATGCAGGGGGGGAGGGGGATGCTCACCGATATCATCGAAACCCTGCGCAGGGATCCCGAGTTCAGCGAAAGGGTCACCCACTGGGAGGTCGTGCCTGCCCGCGATGGCATATACGCCGATATCCCCGGGGAGGTGGACCCCCGCATCCGCTCCGCGCTGAAGACCCGCGGGATCGGCAGGATCTACAGCCACCAGCTTGCCACGTGGAACGCGGTGCGAACGGGCGGGAGCGTGGTGCTCGTCAGCCCTACTGCCTCGGGGAAAACCCTCGCGTACAACCTGCCGGTGCTGCAGACGCTCCTCGAGGACCGGGATGCGCGCGCCCTGTACCTGTTTCCCACCAAGGCGCTCTCCCAGGACCAGCAGTCCGAGCTGAACGAGGTGGTGCTGGGCGGGGAGATCCCGGTGAAGGTCTTCACCTACGACGGGGATACCCCGGGGTCCGTCAGGATCTCCGCGCGGGACGAGGGACGGATCATCATCACCAACCCCGACATGCTGCACACGGGCATCCTTCCCAACCACCCCAAGTGGATCAAGGCGCTGAAGCACCTGCGCTATGTCGTCATCGACGAAATGCATTCCTACCGGGGGGTCTTCGGCTCCCACATGACCAGCGTCATCCGCCGGCTGAAGAGGATTGCCGCCTTCTACGGGGCCACCCCGCAGTTCATCTGCTGCTCTGCCACCATCGGCAACCCCCACGAGCTGGCGCAGAAGATACTGGAGCAGGAGGTGAGCCTCATCGATCAGAACGGCTCACCCTCCGGCGAGCGGCACTTCGTGCTGTACAATCCACCGCTGGTGGACAGGGTGCAGGGGATCAGGCGTGGCGTCGTGCTGGAAAGCCAGCGGATCGCCACGCGCCTCCTGAAGTGCGGCGTGAAGACCATCGTGTTCACCCGGTCGCGCATTCGCACCGAGCTGATCGCCACCTACATCCGCGACTCCTTGAAGAACTTCTACACCGACAACCACGGCATCACGGTGCAGTCCTACCGCGGCGGGTACCTGCCCAACGAGCGGCGCGCCATAGAGAAGGGGCTGCGCGATGGCAGCATCCAGGGGGTGGTCTCCACCAACGCGCTGGAGCTGGGCATCGACATTGGCGGCCTGGACGCATCGATCCTCGCAGGCTTTCCCGGCACCATCTCGTCGAGCTGGCAGCAGGCGGGCAGGGCGGGCAGGCGAAACACCGTCTCCCTGTCCATCCTGGTGGCATCCTCCTCCCCGACCGACCAGTTCGTGATCCAGCATCCCGAGTACTTCTTCTCCCGCTCCCCTGAGAACGGCTACATCGACCCGGGGAACAGCTTCATCCAGACCGACCAGCTGAAGTGCGCCGTCTTCGAGCTGCCCTTCGAGGACGGGGAAGCCTTCGGCGAGGGCACCGCCGACCTGCTGGGGTACCTCGCCGAAAAGGGCGTGGTCAGGCACGCCGGGGCCAAGTGGTACTGGGCCGACCGCTCCTACCCGGCAGAGAACGTGTCCCTGCGCACCTCCACGCCGGAGAACGTGGTGATTGTCGATACCACGAAGGGCCGCGACGAGGTGATCGGGGAAATGGACATGCCATCGGCAAAGCTCCTGGTCTTCGACCACGCCATCTACATCCACCGCGGTGACCAGTTCGCCGTGCAGAGGCTCGACCTGGAGAACAGGCGCTGCTTCGTGGAGGAGGCGGACACAGACTATTGGACGGATTCCATCGTGAAGACCGACATAAAGGTGCTCACCGAGGACGAGGAGGGGTCCGCGGCGGGCATCCGGACGGTGCTCGGGGACATCCTGGTGCGCACCCAGGCCACGAAGTTCAAGAAGCTGAAATACCACACGAACGAGAATGTCGGCTACGGGGACATCACCCTGCCTCCCGACGAGATGCACACCCGATCAGCGGTGCTGCTGCTCGATGACGCCACCGGGCCGGGGAGGAGCTTTCATGCGCTGGGGGAGGCCGAGCAGGGCATCGTGATCCAGCGGCTGGGAGTGCTCCTGCGCACGGTGGCGCCCGTGTTCCTCCTCTGCGACCCGCGGGACCTCGGGGTGTCGGAGCGGGTGCGCGACCCGCACTTCGACGCTCCGTGCCTGTTCGTCTACGACCAGTACCCCGGGGGCATCGGACTCTCCGAGGGGTTCCTGAAAAACCTGCCCCAGATCGTGGCGGGCGCGGCGGAAGTGGTGGCACGGTGCCCGTGCGCCAACGGCTGTCCTTCCTGCATCGGGGCCCCCGAGGAGCAGCAGGGCACGGTGAACGCGAAGGCCGCGGTGAGCGCCTGGCTCTCCTCGTGGAGCGGAGCACTCCAGCGGTGAGCCCACCGATGGTGCCGCAGGATCCCCGCTTTCCCGGCTGGCGGCAGGAAGGGGAGTTCCTCTTTCGCAGGAGGCTGGATTTCCCCGGCCTGGGCGTGGAGGCGTGGTCCGCGCCCTTTTCCCCCGAGGCCGGCTCTTCCGAGGACCTGGTGTTTTACGACACGGAGACCACGGGCCTTTCCGGGGGCGCGGGGAGCGTGATATTCCTCCTGGGCGCCGCCTGGTGCGAAGGCAGGGACCTTGTCGTCGAACAGCTATTCCTTTCCGACTTCCCTGGCGAGCCCGAGTTCCTGAATGCCGCCGATGAGATTTTCAAGCGCTTCCGCGCGTTCGTCTCTTACAATGGAAAGACATTCGACAGCCACCTGTTGCAGACCCGGTTTCTCATGAACCGCATTGCCTGGGAACCGGGGCCGCAGGTGGACCTGCTGCACCACGCGCGCAGGCTCTGGAAGACGGTGACGGGAGACTGCAGCCTGCACTCAATAGAGGCGAACATCCTCGGCTTCACCCGGGAGCTGGACATTGCCGGCGAGGACATCCCCTTGGTCTGGCTGGAGTTCCTGCGCTCGGGCATCCCGGGCACCCTGCCCCTGGTCTTCGATCACAACGTCATGGACATCACCTCCCTTGCCCGTATGTACGCCGTAATCGGCCGGCTGCTTGAAGGGGACCTTGAAAGCGCGCCGGTGGATGAGAAGGCCCTGGGCGGATGGCTGCTGGGCAGGGAGCCTGCGCGGGGAGCTGCGGTGCTCTCCGGCGCCTTCGGCCGCGGCAACCTGGACGCAGGTGCGGCCCTGGGGCTGCACCACAAGCGCCGACGTGAATGGGGCGAGGCGGCGGCCATCTGGGAATCCATGATCTCGGCAAAGAAGAGCCTCTTCGCGGCGGTGGAGCTGGCCAAGCACCACGAGCACCGCGCCCGCAGGCCCGACCTTGCCCTTGAGGTAGTGGAGAGGCTCCTGTCGTGGGGGCTTCCCCTCGATGCCTCAGCGCGAAGAGAAATCGCGAAGCGGAGAGCTCGTCTGCTCAGGAAGATCGAGCGGCTGCACGAGGGCGCCCAGGGTGCTCAGCGATATGCCAGACCGAAACCCGCGGGGAAAAGCGGCGCGCCGGCGGCCCCGGCCGCCCCGCTGGACACGCCGGCGGACGTACCGCCTGGCGTTTCGCCCGCTGGCGCGGCTCCCGCGGCTCCCGCCGGCCAGCTCATGGGAAGCCTCCCCGACGGGGCATAGAGTCCGAAAAGGACCTCCGCTACGCCGCTGCCCTCGGTCCCGGGGAGCCATGCGGCCACTGCCGCCTGCCAGTCTGACA
>JBEKVA010000272.1:0-6016 GCA_049514475.1 Spirochaetia bacterium | reverse complement strand
GCCCCGATATTCGTTACCTATCAATCATAATCATAGAGAGGGAGGACATTCGGTGAAAAAGAAGATTCTTCTAACGGCCGTGCTGGTCCTGCTGCTGAGCTCAGCCCTGGGCGCATTTGCCGCTGACAACAGCTACGCGTGGATGACCTCGTACAACAAGCCGAACCATATCAACGTGTACGGCGGGGTGGGCTATTACTTCGGCGGGTTCAGCGTCACCGGCGGCGCGGAATACATCATCAGTGATTTCAACATCGGACCCGTTCCGCTCGAGTGGGGCATCATGGCGCAGGCCATCCTCGGGTTCTCCAATTACTCGTACACGACGGGCCTCGACTGGGGGGCGGCCCCCATGGCGTCCCTGCACTGGGGAACGAACTTCGGCGGAGGGGCAAAGTTCGACTTCTTCATCTCCGCTGGTCTGGGACTGTACGGCGGCGCGTACTGGGCGTTCTACAATACCGGCGCGGTCGGTCTTGGTTTCGCTTCCTATGACGGGGCGATGTGGATGTTCTCCAACAACCTGGGCCTGCTTCTCGAATACGGCTACATCGGCTGGACATCAACGGCCGCGATCGGGGTTGTCTGGAAGCTCTGACCTTCGTCCACTGAGAGGGAGGGCCCCGGCAGATGTCGGGGCTTTTTTTTCACCATCCCAACACGCATTGTCTCCCGAGAAGGATTCAGGTATCGTTCGACTGGACATGAACCAGACCCTTGCAAAAATCCTCATCATCGGGATCCCCTTCCTCTTCTCACTTGCCTGGTGCCTCTACTGGGTCATCAAGCTCATGCGCTTCCGAAGGAAGAAGAAATCCCCCGGGAAGCTTTCGGTCACTTCTCGTCCTCCAGGAGCCGACGCTCGCCCGTGAGCGCCCCTGTGGCGCCATCTCTCTGTCCTCCTGCCTGATTAGGTTGACGATCCCTCGAAAACCATCCCCAATGTCGCCATCAGCTCACGCGTCGCCCTTGACGCAGGTCAAGCGGCGTCTCGGACAGGAAAGGCGCTTTTAAGGATGGATGGTTCGCGCTCTTTACTGCTCATCGTGGAGGATCTGCGGTTCAGCTACCCCGGCATTTCTCCTGCCATCGCGCCGCGTGTCCACGACGGGCTGTCCTTCGTCGTCCCCGGGGGCGGCGTGACCGTCCTCTTCGGCGCTGCCGATGCCGGAAAGACCACCCTGGCGCGGATCGTGGCGGGGCTTGTGCCCCGGTTCACCGGGGGGACCCTGGAGGGCCGGATCACGGTGAACGGAGTCGACACCCGTCGACGCCCTCCCTACGACCTTCTGCAGGAGGTCGGCCTTGTTGCCCAGGATTCCGATGAGCAGATATTCACGACGCGCTGTGACACGGAAGTGGCATTCGCACTGGAATCCCTCGGCATTCCCCGGCTCCGGATGCTGGAGAGGGTGGAGGAAAGCCTGCGGCTCATGGGACTGTTCGAGCTCCGCCGCCGCAATCCTGCAACGCTCTCCGGCGGAGAGAAAAAGAGGCTGCTCCTGTCCTGCCTGCTTGCTGTCTCTCCGAAGCTCTGGATCCTCGATGAGTGCCTCCAGGAGCTGGATGCCGGATGGAAAGCCGCGGCGCTGGATATCGCCGGAAAGGCAGGGGCCGCACTGCTCGTGCTGGATTCCCGCTGGTCATCCCTGGTCGGGAAACGGGGAACCAGCTTTGCTCTTCTTTCGGGAGGAAAGGTCTCGGCTTCATCGCCTGAGGGCAACGACCAGGTGTTCCAGGCGGCCCTTGCCGATGGCGGGATACTCCCACAGGCCGCGCGTGCTTCCCGCCGGGAAGGGAATGCCAGGCCGTTCCTGCGATTGAGCGGGCTGCGCTTCCGGTTTCCCGATCCGGGCAGCTTCACCCTCGACGTGCCGTCCCTCGAGCTTCACAGCGGACAGGTCTGCGCCCTGCTGGGAAGCAACGGATCCGGCAAGTCGACCCTGGGCCGGATCCTGTGCGGCCTGCTCACGCCCCAGGCGGGGGCATTATCGCTGCGCGCGGGTGACACGTTTCAATTGGCACCTGCCGCGGAGCTTAACTCCCGGGTGGGCTACCTGTTCCAGAATCCCGATCACCAGATTTTCCTCCCCACGGTGCACGAGGAGCTGGCACTCGGGCTGCGCCGCCAGGGCATGAGCCGCGGGGATATCGAGATGCGCGTCAGGGAAGCGGTGCAGCTCTTTTCCCTTCCCGACCCGCTGACCCCGCCTGCCCTGATGAGCTACGGCGCGCGGCGTCGCCTGCAGGCGGCAACCTATTACCTGCTGCAGCGCGAGCTTCTCATACTCGACGAGGTCGACGCGGGGCTTTCCTGCCGCGAGGTCGAGCAGCTGCTGGCGGCACTCGCCCAGCGCTCGCCGGGCATCCTTCTCATAACGCACGACATCGCCCTGGCCCGGTCGGTGGCCGACAGGATTGTGACGATGGCCGGCGGCAGCATCCGCGGAGACTGGCCGCGCGATGAATTCGACCGCGCCGCTCTTGCCGCGGACGGCGGGGGGGAATTGTGAAGGCGGAGTTTTTCCATTCCGGCCGCAGCTTTCTCCACGCCTTCGATCCGCGGGCGAAGCTTTTCCTGCTCATTCCGCTTTTCCTCTGTTTCTTCCTGCCGGAACCGCTCTGGGTACCCGCGGTTTTTGCCGGGGCCCTGGTGATCGTCATTGCCGTCGCGCTGGGGCCGCGCGAGCTCATCCCGCCCCTGCAGGCAATTGCACCGGTGCTGGTATTCATCTGCCTGCTCACCCCGCCATTCCACCGCGGCGGCACCCCGGTCGTCAGCCTCTTCCGCGTCGCACTCCTCACCTCTGACGGGCTGCGGGAAACCCTGACACTTGCGCTGAGGTTTCTCGGCGTCACCCTGGGATTCTTCTCGGTCGTTCGGACCGTGTCCCTGGATGACCTCGTGCTGAGCCTGCGGTGGTTCGGTCTTCCTTACACGGTCTGCCTGGTGGTCATCGTCGCCCTGCGCACAATGCCGTCCCTCGCAACGACGTGGCACAACGTGCTGGACGCTCATCGTCTGCGCTCCGGGCCGCCGGGACCGCGGGAGAGAAAGAAGATCGTGGAGACCTATCTCCCTGTCCTCACCTCGCTCCTCATAGAGGCGGTCAAGGGCATTCCCCTTCTCGCAATGGCACTGGAAAGCCGGGGATTCGGAAGGCGCAACCGGCGCACCGCCTACCAGCAGCTGAAGAGGGGAAGAGGGCTCGTCGGAGACGCGCTGATCTGCCTTGTTCTCAGCCTCCTCCTCTTGTGCCCGGCGCTGGTGCGCTGGTAAGGAGCGGCACTTTTCGCGTATACTTTTCACCCGGGAGGTGCGCATGAATGATGGTCGCCCGGTCATGTCACCGGCTTTTCGTATTGCCTCGATAGCGATTCTCGCGGCTGTGACAACGGTGCTGACCCGTGTGGTGCAGATACCGACCCCTGCCCGTGGGTACATCAATCTCGGGGACGTCGTCATCGTGTTCACCGCCATCACCCTCGGCCCGCTCTCGGCGATGTTCGCCGGGGGGCTGGGGACGGCCCTTGCCGACCTGCTGAGCCCGTTCGCCGTCTGGGCCCCGATCTCCCTCGTTGTCCATGGCCTCCAGGGGCTCATCGTGGGCCTGATAGCGCATGCACGGCCGTCGAACATCATCCTGAATATCGTTGCCGGCATCGTCGGCATTGCCATCATGGCGGGCGGCTACCTGGCGGGAGGGTCCCTGATCGCTGGCTTCGGGGCGTCCCTCGCCGACGTGCCCGGCAACCTCCTGCAGGGCGGGGTCGGCGTGGTCCTGGGGATCCTCCTCTCCACCGCGGTGAGCAGGGCATATCCCCCTGTTCGGCAGTGGAAATGGTAGCGATGTTCACCGACGCGCTCGCCGCGGTGCGGCAACGTATGGAGAGTGCTGCGCGCTGCGCCGGCAGGGAAGCGGCGGCTGTCAGGCTCATGGCCGTGACGAAAGGGCTTCCGCGGAGCGTCGTCGATGAGGCGCGCGCGGCAGGGCTCACGCTGTTCGGCGAAAACAGGGTGCAGGAGGCCGAGGAGAAGTACCTGGACCTCGTCGGGACCCTCGAGCTTCACCTCATTGGCCACCTGCAGCGCAACAAGGCCAGGCCGGCGTCGGGGCTGTTCTCCTGCGTGCAGTCCGTCGACAAGGTGGAAACGGCAGCGGCACTGGATGCGCGCTGTGCCGAGCGCGGCATGGTGATGGACATCCTGCTGGAGCTGAACACGAGCGGGGAGGCCTCAAAATCGGGATTCCTCTCCCGCGAGGAGCTGCTGGAAGGTCTCGATGCCATTGGCAGGCTTGCCCAGCTGCGGGTCCGGGGGCTCATGACGGTGGGACCGTTGAGCGATGACGAAAAGAAGATCCGCTCTTCCTTCGCAGCGCTGCGCACGCTTTTCCAGGAGATCAAGGCCGGGGGCGGGCTTTCCGCCTTCGACACGCTTTCAATGGGAATGTCGGGAGATTTCGATATGGCGATAGAAGAAGGCTCGACGCTGATCCGCGTCGGTACGGCGCTCTTCGGAGCACGGCAGAAGCTATGATCGCTCGGCCTGCGCGGACACTCCTTGTGTGTCTTCTCCTGGCCCTGGCGGTCGCTTCGACGCTCGGAGCCCAGGACCATGTGCCCGTTCCGTACACGCCCGGCGAGTTCGCGCCCTGGATGAGGGACGTCTGGAGGGCCGAGGTCATCGCGGTGGGGTCTTTCCCCTTTACCCTGTTTCTCACACTCGAAGTCTATGACAGCTGGCGCTATTCGACGAACGGGTTCAATCCCAGCTACGCACCCTGGCCCATAGGATCAGGGGCCGGCACCACCTATTCCCCGCAGGAAACGGCATGGCTTGCCGTCTCGGCGGTCTCTGTCTCCGTACTCATAGCCGGTCTTGATTACCTGCTGGGGCGTCTCAGTGAATCAGCCGCGCACCGTTGAGGCGCGCGTCGAGGACCCCGCCGCCGTCGGGATGCGCCTGGATGTCTTCATTTCGGAAAGCCTCGGCCTTTTCTCACGAAGCCAGGTGCGGTCGCGCATCCTGAGCATCGAGGTGAACGGAAGTCCCGCCCGGCTTGCGCGGAGGCTGAAGCTCGGGGACCGGGTGTCACTGGTCTGCGCTGAGCCTCCGGCGGTCCAGGCCCTCGCCGAGGACCTGCCGCTGGATGTCATTTTCGAAAATAACGATGTCATCGTGATCGACAAACCGCAGGGTATGGTGGTGCACCCGGGCAGCGGCAATCACTCGGGCACGCTGTTGAACGCGCTGCTCTTTCACTGCAGCGGTCTTGCCGCCGGGTTTCCCTCCGATGACCCCCGCCCCGGGATCGTTCACCGGCTGGACAAGGAGACCTCAGGGGTCATCATAGCGGCAAAAAACGCCCGTGCCCACGACTTCCTCGCATCCCAGTTCCAGGATCGAAGCGTGCAGAAACGCTACATCGCCATAGCGGCAGGAACGCTGCCGGCGGTCACGGGGAGGATCGAGACGCGCCTGGCGCGCGACCCCCGCAACCGCAAGCGTTTTTCAGCGGTGGCAACGGGCGGCCGGACCGCACTCACGCTCTACCGGGTTCTGCGCACGTACACGACGGGAAAGACGAGCTACGCCATGGTGCTTCTGGCGCCGCGCACCGGGCGCACTCACCAGCTGCGCGTCCACCTGCGTCACGCGGGGGCCCCGATCGTGGGGGATCCCCTTTACGGCCGCGCCGATCCGCTCCTGCCGGGTGCGACGCTCATGCTGCACGCGCGCCGGCTGCGCATCCGCCTTCCCGGCGAGGAGGAGCCGCGCACGTTTTCTTCGCCGCTGCCCGAACGGTTTCACGAGGTGATACGGGCGCTTCAGAGCTTCTCACCGAGAAGGGGATTGTAGAGCTTCTCGATGCCGATTTTCGACGGCGGCCCATGGCCGGGGAAGAGAAGTGTTTCGTCCCCGAGGGGAAGTATCTTCCTGCGCACGGTTCCAAGGAGGAGCCCGCGCGCGTAGCCGTCCCGCGTCTTGCCCGTGCCGCCGGCGGAAAGCGTA
>JBEKVA010000271.1:0-6019 GCA_049514475.1 Spirochaetia bacterium | reverse complement strand
ACCCGGCAAGCCCCGGCGCGCGGGCCCTTCTTCCCGTGCTCGCCTTCGGAGAAAAAGGCGGCGAGGATTCCCGCCGCTACCGCGGCAAGCCTCTGCCCGACACACCGAAAAAGGTGAAAGAGTTCATCGCGGCCCTGCCCGCGGATGCCGCTTCCCGCCACTCGGCCCTGCAGGCGTACAACCACATCAGGGGAAAATCACAGACCTGGATCGTCATTCCTTTCGTGTTCACCGAAGGCAAGCAGCGTGTCGCCGGGACCATGAAATTCCTCTATGACCCTTTTCATGCCCGGCCGCTGGCATTCACGCTTTCAACGGAGGACATCGGCTTTCACCTGGCGCTCAGGGGGGGCCGGGAGGAGTCGCGCGGCGGCGAGCCGGCGGCTCACGGCGAGGCCCCGCGGGGAGAAAAGACGGGCAGGCTCACGCTGTACTGCGACGATGCGAAGACCCGGCGCGCCGCGGCAAGGGTTCTGGACAGCATGAGGCCAAAATTCCATAACATGGGATTGGAAGTTGACGATACTATTATTGAAGGGGATGCGTTCGACGGTTTTTCCCCTGTCGAAGAGGGTGTAACCCTCCCGAGCGTAGATACGGTGGGGTGAAAAATGACGGCGCAGGCGGACACGGCAGTCGCCCTCCAGTACACGGAAGAGCTCCCGGCGCCCATTGTCCTGGCTTCGGGACGCGGGCGGATGGCAGAGGCGATCATGAAGATAGCCCGCGAGAGCGGCGTCAGCATTGTCGCTGATCCTGATCTTGCCGACTCTCTCATCCAGCTGGACGTCAACACTTTCATCCCCGAGAGCCTGTACGAGGTGATTGCCGAGCTGCTGGTGTTCGTGCGAAACCTGAGAATGCAAGAATGAAGATCATCAAGACGAGCGACCTGCATGATGGCATGAAATTCGACCGCCCGGTATACATGGACGGTGAGAATGTCTTCGTGCCCTCCGGCATTCCCATCCGGCAGAAGGATATCGAGCGCCTGCTGCGCTGGGAGATCACGGAGGTGCGCACCGACGGCTCTCCCGTGACCGAGCAGCCTGCCAAATCTCCCGAGCCGGCATTCGACGTTGCGGCCATCCGCGAGCTGCCCGGCGACAAGAAGAACCTCGACTCCTACCTGCGCGCCATCGACGAATACGAGCACATCTGCTCGAACGTCGCCGCGGGGGAGGACATCGACCGGGCGAAGATCGACGACATGGTGAACATGCTCCTGGACCGCGTGAAGGACGGGAAGAACGAGATGATCCAGCTCATCCTCATGGGCGGCCGCATCGAGCGCAAGCTCGCCGCGGGGGTCGTCAACGTGGCCATCCTTTCCACCATCATGGGCACGGTGCTGAAGTTCACCAGCCATCGGCTCATACAGCTCGCCACCGGCGCCCTCCTGTACGACATCGGGATGGTCAAGGTGCCCAAGAGCATCTTGAAAAAGAAGGAAAAGCTCACGGCGGAGGAATTGAACCAGATCCGTACGCACCCCATCCATTCGTATCGAGTCATCTGCAAGGATCTGAAATACCCCGAGGAAATCGGCGTCATTGCCCTTCAGCACCACGAGCGCTGGGACGGGCAGGGGTACCCCCGCAAGCTGAAGGGGGAGGACATCAACCTTGCGGCGCGCATCGTCGCGGTGGCCGACTCCTATATCGCCATGATCAACAACCGCCCTCATCGCAACTCGATGATCGGCTACAGCGCAATGAAGAACGTGCTCAGCGACAACGGCAGCCATTTCGACCCGAAGATCCTGAAGGTGTTCCTGGAGAGCATGGGGATCTATCCCATCGGCAGCATCGTGCAGCTGAACAGCTCGGCCATCGGCCGCGTGGTGGAAACCCACTCGGAGGCGCCGCTGCGGCCGGCGGTGGAGCTGATCATCGACGAGTACGGGAACAAGCTCGGGGAGCGGGAGGTCATCGACCTGCTCACGAAAAAGGGCACTTTCATCGTGAAGGCCGTCGACCCGAAGGCTCTTGCTCCGGCCCCGGGGGCGGCGCAGCAATGACGGCAGCCGCTGCGTCGACCCGGAAAAAGGGGGCGGCGGGGGAGGCCCGCGCCGCGGAGTTTCTCTCACGGAGCGGATGGCGGGTGCTCGCGCGGAACTTCAGAACGCGCTGGGGTGAGATCGACATCATCGTCACGCGGGCAGACCAGATCGTCTTCGTCGAGGTGAAGTCCTGGGCGGCACTGTCGGCGGGAGATCTGGAGCATTCGATCGATCGGCGCAAGCAGCAGCGCATCGCGCGCACCGCTCGCGCCTTCCTTGCCGGCCGGCAGGACCTTGACGACCTGCGGCCGCGCTTCGACGTCGTATTCCTTGGCAGCGGGCCGGCGAACATCCGCCATATCGAAAACGCCTTTGGCGGGGGGATCGACTCGTGGTAAGGATAGCAAAGAAGACCGATCCCAAGAAGCTTGCGGAGCTTAAAGTAAAGATCCATGATGAAGATTATCTCTTGCAGGCAATCCAGAAGATCGCCCAGGACCTGACAAGAAATCTTGAGCATGGAGAGTAGACGATGAGCTCTCGCAGTTTCCGCCGCAGGAACAATCGGCGCAGGCACCGGCCGGGGGCCGGGGCAGACCCCAGCGGGCAGCAATCAGGCCAGCCCCGTCCCGAGGGCCAGCCCGAGCCGGCGGCGGACCGCAGGCGTGGCGGCCAGCCGGACCAGGCGGGGGACCGCGGGCGGCGCAGCCACCCGGACCGCGGCGGCCAGCCAGATCGGTCGTTAGGCGACGGACGGCGGGGCCAGCAACGTCGCGACCGCCAGCCCGGTAGGGGCGGGCGGGGACCAGGGGGCCGCGCCCCGGAGCCGCTTCCGCAGAAGCCCGAGGTGCCGCTGGTATTTCCCGATTGCCCCATCTGCGGTAAGCAGGTGCGCGAGCTCTCATCGGCCCTCACCCACAAGATCACCCTCCAGCCAGCGCACTTCGACTGCGTTTTTCGCGAGCTTCGTGAGGCCAACCCGCTTTCTCCCCAGGAGAAATTGTGCTACCTGGGCGGGGGGTGCTTTGGCATCCTGGAGTTCCGGCCCACCGGGGGACCTGCCGGGTTCGTCATCAAGAGGCGGATACAGTACGAGGAGAAGGATCCCCCCCAGCTGTGGAAGAAGCCTCTGCAGATCTCCTGCTGACCTCATCCCGCGCATAAGTACATCGCGCGCCCTCCCGTTCTCCAGCGCTCACGCTGTTGCAAGTCATAGCGGGCATGGTAGAATTGTCCCCGCCAGACGGGCGCACCCGCATAGGGGGCGCGATTTCGGGGGGAGCACCAGATGTCGTTGAAGTACGCCCTGCTCGGACTGCTCGCGGAGAGCCCCAAATACGGCTACGAGCTGAAAAGACGCTTCGAAGGGGCCCTAGGGAACGTGTGGTCAGTATCCTACGGCCAGCTCTACCCGACGCTGCACCGCCTTTCCGAAATGGGCTGGCTTACAAAGAAGACCGAGCCGGGCAAGAAGGCGGCTGAAAAGAACATCTATTCCATTACCGAGAAGGGGCGCAGGAAGCTCGACGAGTGGCTGCTGAAGCCCATGCGCAGCAGCTACAAGGTCAAGGACGAGTTCACGCTGCGTTTCCTGTTTTTCAGCAAGATCTCCCCCGGCAGCGTGCTGGACTACCTGGAGGCTCAGCAGAAGAAAACGATGCTCCAGAAAGAGACTTTCCAGGTGACCCTTTCATCGCTGCGCTGCGAGATCGATTACTTCACACAGGCCATCATCCGTAAGGGGATCATCCACCTGGAAGCGGAAAACCAGTGGCTTGAAGAGGTGATGAGCGACGTCCGCGCCGGCCTGCGGGAGCCCACCCCGCAGGAGCAGTCCTCCCCGCTGGGAGGCACCCGGCCCTGAATCCGCCGGGTACGTCGGCGCCTTGAATCCGCCGGGTACGTCGGCGCCCTGAATCCGCCGGGTACGGGAGTACCCGTTCGGCCCGAAGGCCGTACGTCGGCGCCCTAGTGGGCCGCCTTCAGCTCTTCGAGGACCTGCAGGGCCTTCGTCTTCACTGTCCTCAGGTAATTGCCCTGGGCAATCCTGACGAGCATCTGGTAGGCGCGCGGCTCGCTGATGCCGCCGGTCTTTTTTGCGATCTTCTCCACCGCCAGGCAGAGAGCGTAGCCGAAGTTGTTGTCGGGCCGCGTTGGGTCTTCCCTGTTGTAGGCAAAGGCGAGCGCCTGCACGACCTCATTGTCCTTGTTCAGGCCTATCACCCCGAGCCCGTAGGCCGCCTCGGCCTTGACCATGGGGTCCTGGTCTATGAACAGCACGCGCACGAGCGCGTTTTTCGCCTCATCGGTGCCCAGGCGGCCGAGCAAGGCCGCGGCCCTCCGGCGCACCTCGGGGAAGTCGTTGATCTGGCGGCCTTCCTGCCGCGTGACGTGCCCCGAGCCCTCGAGGGCGAGGTATTCGGCCACGAACTCCACCTGCTGGTCATCGGTCTTGTACGAGCCGGTGTCTACCTTTTTCTCCAGATCGTCCAGCGCGCTGAGCTTGATCTCGTAGTCGTCGGAGAACGCCTTCTCCCTGAGGATCTGCATCTCGACGCTCTTGAGGAAAAGCTCCTCGATGGTGATTTCCTTGCCGCCGGCAGACGTCGTCGACGCCTGCTGAGCAGGGAGCGTGAACGCGGCCCCGCTCAGGAATGCCGCGGCTATGAGGATGATCCGCCCTGAGGTGTTCCGCGTGCTACCATTCTTGCGCATAGTGCTACTCCCGTTCTCCCTGATCAGTTTTGCCCGGTTCGCAGGACGGCTACCTTCCACCGACCGTCCTCCCGTTCCAGATAGTAGAGTATCACCGACGAGCCCTGGATCTGGGTGATGGCTTTTACATGCCTTGCATCGACGAAGGTGATATCGTCCAGCGTTGCCTGCACCCGGCTGCGTACCACGACATTGTCGAAATAGTCCTTCAGGCTCCTCAGGACGATCCCGTTCTTCTTCAAGACGCCGCTGTTGGAGGCAGCCGCCAGGAAGGCGGGGCTGCTGGTGGTCTCCACGTAGTCCTCGCTGAGATAGCCGCGCCACGCCGCATAGTCTTCGGCGGCGATGATCCTGGTAAGGGCCGCAATGACATCCTGCACCTCGGCGAATGTCTTCCTATAGTACTCCTCGGTGGCGACGAACTCTGCCCCGCTCGGGTTCTGCGCGGCGGGTACCTGTGTCGTCTCGGGCACCGTCGTTGCCGTTGCGGGCTTGGTTGCGCAGGCGAAGAGCAGCGGCGCCACGAACACGAGGATGACGAGATGTCGCCCGCCGGATATCATTACCTTCAATTCTATCTGCCGGCATGCTGTTTGTCAAAGAAATTTCCTTGCTTCGATGGGAAAGCTGGGCTATTCTCGTGGGCATGTTCAAGGTACTGCTGCCGGGGACATTCGATCCGCCGACAAACGGTCATCTCAACATACTCAGGCGCGCCTCGCATCTCTTCGACGCGGTGGAAGTGGTCATTGCCGTGAATCCCGGCAAGAGATATCTCTTCAGCGCCGCGGAGCGCTTGGCAATGATGATCGCCCTTTCGGAGGACCTCCCCAATGTGACGGTTACCACCTGGAACGGGCTCATCGTCGATTTCGCCGACAAGATCGGGGTGCACGTCATCGTGAGGGGTGTGCGGGCCCTTGCGGATTTCGACTACGAGTTCGAGCTGTCCGTGATGAACCGCTCGCTGAATCCGCGCATCGAGACCATTTTCCTGCCGACCGACCAGAAATACTCGGTGATCCGCTCCTCGGCGATCAAGGAGATCGCCGGTTTCGGCGGCGACATCTCGGGCATGGTTCCTCCGAACGTCGCGAAGGCGCTGCGCGTGAAGCTCCACGCCGGCGGCGCCGGAGCGCCACAGGGCGGCGACGGCGGCGAGGAGTCCCGCGACGCGGGGGCGCCTTGACATTCCAGGGTCGATAGTGTAGTTTTGCCTAACTTTATCAAATTAATCCACTTTGAGGTGACTTGAAATGGCTTTGCCGAAGAGAAGAATATCGAGGGCGAGGGGTCGAAGGC
>JBEKVA010000270.1:0-6028 GCA_049514475.1 Spirochaetia bacterium | reverse complement strand
AGATGTTGATGCCGGCGAGCGAGGCGGCGCGGATGTTCTGCCCGATGGCGTGGATGAACCTGCCGTACTTCGAGCGCGTGATGACCAGGTGCATGATGTAGACGATGGCGATGACCACGAGAAATATGAGCGGGATCGGGCCGAACTTCACGTTGACGAACGTCTGCAGCCCGTCCGGGGGCTTTATCTGCAATCCGCGGAAAAACACGATGGCGAGCGTCTGGATGATGAAGCCCGAGGAGAGCGTGGCGATCATCGGAGGAATGCGGACGAAGCTGATGAGCAGGAAATTGAAGGCGCCGATGATCGCGCCCGAGCCGAGCCCCGCCAGGATGCCGAGCCATATCATGCCGTCCGTGCCATTCATGACCTTCATGGCCATCAGACCGCTCAGGCCGATGGTATAGGGGATCGACAGGTCGATATTCCCCGCACCCAAGGTGATGACGAGCATCTGTCCCAGGCCGACCATGATGAAGAACGAGGCAAAGGTCGCCGAGACGATGAGGGTGGTCACGGAGTTCGAGGAAACGAGACTGATGATGATGTATACGACGAGGGCGCCGACATAGGACCAGATCCACTTCGTCGCCAGCGTCTTCCTCAGGAAATCCGGTGCGGAGTTCTCTCTATACATAGGTCTCTTTTCCCGTCCGATTGGTTATGACATTGAGGAACAGAACGACGAGGATCATGAAACCTTGCGCCCCGATCTGCCAGTCCGTGGAGATGCGCAGGAAGGCAAGCAGTGTTCCCACCATGGTCATGGTGCAGGCCCCGAGCACCGCACCTGCTGCCGACACCTTGCCTCCGGCAAAGGAACCGCCACCGAGAATCACGCCGGCCACGGCGAGAAGGGTATAGTTGCCCGCGATGTTCGCATCCGCGCTCGTCGTGATGCTCGCCAGGGCGATGCCTCCCAGGATGCCGAAAAGCCCGACCAGGCTGAAGACGATGACCTGGACCCGCAGGACGGAATGGCCCGAGAGCTGCACCGCCTTGAGATTGCCGCCCACCCCCCGCACGAGCACGCCGAATGTCGTGCGAAAAACGATGAGATGGACGACAACGGCCAGCACGACCATGAAGATGACCGGCAGTGGCAGGAAGGGTGGCAACAATGCGAAGGCCTTCTGCAGGAACAAGGGAACGCTCCCCCCGGGGCTTGGCTGGATGATGACTGCCGCCCCCATCCACACGAACGACATCCCGATGGTCACCACGATGGAGGGAACCTTGCGCAGGCTCAGGAAGGCGCCAATGATCATGTAGATGACAAAAATCGCCAGAAGGAGGGCGATGCCGAATGGGGGGTTCCTCGGAATGACGGTGCCGACGATGCAGGTCACGAGGCTGACGAGGTTCCCGAGGGAGAAATCGATTTCCCCGATCGACATCGCGAACATCTGCCCGACGGTCACCAGGCTGATGGGGATGGCCATGTTCAGGAGCAACTGGAGCCCCGTATAGCTGAAAACCCGTGGTCGCAGGATGACGATCGGCAGAAAGACCACCAGAAGCGAGATGACGGGCATCAGCAGGTCGCGATTTCCGTTCCTTTTCCGCGCCCATGCTGGGGCGTTTTTGTTCATCTGTATGCGGCTCCCTCTTCCGCTTCGAATTGCGCTTAGAACGAGGACTTCAGAATGTCTTCTTCGGTTGCCGTGCTGCCGGCAAGCTCGGCAGAGATCTTCCCGCCCTTGAAAACGTAGATACGGTCGCAATACTTCAATTCGTCGATTTCCGTCGTATACCAGACAAAGCTCCTGCCCTGACGGCTCTCGTTGATGATGAGCTTGTAGATCTCTTCCTTCGTCCCGACGTCGACCCCCCGGGTCGGATCGTCCATGAGGACGACGGGAGAGTGCGACTCGAGGCAGCGCGCGAAGAGCACCTTCTGCTGGTTGCCCCCGCTGAGGCTGAGGATATTCATCCGCAGGGACGAGCTTTTGATGTCGATGATCTGCTTCCATTTTTCCGCGAGGCCTTCCTCCTTCCGCGGGCTGATCAGAAACAGGCGTTTCACGTTGTCATAGACCTGGAGGGTGATGTTCTTGATGATCGACCAGCTGGGAAGCAATCCGTCAGCCTGGCGGTCGCCGGGCACGAAGGTGACGGGGCCCTGGATCTTGTAGTCCCTGTTACCGCGGTACCTGAACAGGTCGAGGAGGAGCCTCGTCTGCCCGTGACCTGCCAGGCCCGTGAGCCCGACGATCTCCCCCGCATGGACGCGAATCCTCGTGTGCTCGTCACCGGTCAGCGGACGGATGACGAGCGGGGCGTTCTCGAAGCGGTTGCCGTCGGGCGATTCCGCGGCTTCCACGCTGTTGGCGCCCGCATCTTTCAGCGGCTTCGCCACCCCCATCAGCTCGATGATGGTGCGCCGCGAAGCGTCCCGGGTCTCGAGTATCCCGACGTTCACCCCGTCTTTCATGACGACGATCCGGTCGGTGCAGGCGAGCACCTCATCAAGGAGGTGGGATATATAGAGGCACCCGGGGCCATCTCCCTTCAGTGTCGTAAGGTACGAGAGCAGCTGCTGGGAGGTATGATGATCCAAGGCGCTGGTCGGCTCGTCAAGGATGATCAGCCTCAGCTCACGATCGGAAACGGAGAAGGCTTTCGCAATTTCCACGGTCTGGCGTTGCGCCAGGGAGAGCTTGTCCACCACGTCCGAGGGGCTGATGCTGTGGCCGGGGAATATCCGGTCCATGGTCTCCATGATCAGCCTCTCCGCCTTCTTCTTCCAGCCGATTCCCGCCAGGGAGGGATGGAATATGGTCATGTTTTCGGCGACGGAGAGATTGGGGCAGAGGCTCAATTCCTGGAACACGGCGCGGATGCCGAATCGATTCGCCTTGTGGACGTCATAGTCCGATTCCAGGGGAACCCCGTCGATGAGCACGCGCCCCGAGGAGGGACGGTATGTCCCCGTGAGGATGTTCACGAGGGTCGACTTTCCCGCCCCGTTATGCCCGACGATTGCCAGGCACTCTCCCATGCGGATGGTCAGGCTGAAATCATTCAGCGCATGAGAGTGGATAAACGTCTTATGGACGTTCTCGAGCTCAACGATCGTGTTCATGCGGTTGTGTATCCACCACTGTTGCGCGGAGCAAGGTGTCTCCGCAAAATCAAAGGGGCAGTCTCACGTCCCCAGGACATGAGACTGCCGGAAATACGGACGCTAGCACGCTGGCGCTTTCTCTGTCAATATGCCGGCTCGGGATCGGCCGGGTAAGGCGTCCCTTCCTTGTTGGCTTTGATCAGGTCCTGCACCCACTTCAGAGGATACGGCAGCGTTGCAACACCGCCCTCGCGGGTGTTCTTCAGGAAGTAGTCGAGCCTGTCGGCGGTGATCACCGACGGCGGCAGTTTCATGTCCTTGGGTATGTCGGTCCCATTCAGCACTTCGAGGGCCACCCAGAAACCGATCTGGCAGGTGCTCGGCGGGATGGTCACGGACGAGGTTTCATAGCCATTCTCGTCACGCATCTTCTTCCAGATCGACAGCTCGTCATAGCGATGTCCCATGAGAACGATGGGAATCGGGAGACCTGCGGCCTTGAATGCCATGACCGCACCGTAGCCGTCACCGCCCTGGTCAACGACCGCGTCGACCTTCGGCAGCGAAGGAAGGAGACCGGCGACTTCCTTCTGAGCGGTCGCCTCGTCCCACTTGCCGACGACGGAGCCGACGATCTTCATGCCGGGATATTTCTTCGACTCGCTGACGATCCCGTCATGCATGTCCTGGTCACCGGAGGTTCCTGGCAGACCGCGGATCTCAAGCAGGTTGCCCGTCGTGAATCTCTTCGCGAGATACATGATCTGGTAGGCACCGTCATAAACGAAATCCGTGTGCAGCTTGTACGCTGCCGGATGATCGACCATCTGGTCGAAGCTGACGATCTTCACGCCGGCGGCGACCGCCTTGTCGATTGCCCCATTCAAAGCGGTGGGAGACGCCGCGTTGATAACGATGGCGTTGTACCCTTCGAGGATGAGGTTCTGGATCTGCGCTGCCTGTTCCGCAGCGTCGGTTCCATTCGTCGTGAACGCAGGACCTTCCGCGATGAGCCCCTGGCTCTTGGCAAGGTCGGTAATGCCCTTCCAGTCGCGAAGCATCTGCTGCCGCCACGAGTTGGCCGCGTAGTTGTTGCTGAGCGCAATCCGCCACTTACCGGCCCCGCCCTTTGCGCCCGCCTTCTCCTGCGTGCCGTTGGCAAACGAGAAGCCAGCGACAGACAGGACGAGCAATAAAACAAAAATCCGTTTCATCTTCCGTCTCCTTTAGTGTATCATCTTTCCCGACGTACCGGCCCATTTTTCCGAGCCATACAGTGGGCAAGCCAGCGTACCACGAATCACATTAGATGCCCGCTTTTCCCCGTTGTCAAGCTTTTTTTCGAACCATGACACTTTCATCGCCGCTCCGCGATGCGAAGCGGCCATTGAGGGCGTGCCGCAGGAGTCCGTTGCCCCGCCCTCCCGGCCTGCCGCTACCGTCACCGTGGGGTCAGAGTAACTGGTGGCTGAGCCAGCATACCTTGACAACTGCTGAGGGGGGTCGCTATAATGGCCGGTGGAGATACCGTTTGCCCCTGGAAAAGATCAATAAGGACCCCATTTATCAACAGCTCAACGGCATCCTCCGCAGGCTCCTGGCAAGCGATGAGTTCACTATTGGCGGCAAGTTTCTGACCGAACGCGCGATTTGCGGGCGCTTCGAGGTGAGCAGGGCAACGGCCAACAAGGCACTCTCGAACCTTGTGTCCGAGGGGCTGCTGGAGTTCAAGAAGGGCGTCGGCACATTTCTTAAATCGAAGCCTCCGGAAGAAGACGTTCAGTCCCTGGCGAGCTTCACGCGCAATGCGATAGCCGCCGGCAAGGTCCCGACAACGAGGATCCTGAACGTCCAGCAGACGAAAGGCTGCCGCATCCCCTCGACAATCGCCGCGGTGCTGGAGGTCGCGGGAACGGACGGCATCTATGTCGTCGAACGTCTTCGCCTCGCCGACGGCGTGCCCATGATCCTCGAGCACCGCTTCATCGTCGCACGACACTGCCCGGATCTCGATCTCAACTCTCTGGAAGGGTCCCTTTACGCGCTGTTCACGGAGAAGTACAACCTGCACATCATCGGGTCCGAGGAAACGATGAGCGCCGTGACCATTACGCATCGGGCGGCAAAGCTGCTGGGGGTCAAGCCGGGAAAGGCGGGGCTCCTCGTGACCGCCATCGGCTATATCGTCGGAGAAGTGCCGCTGTGGTACGAGAGAACCCTTCACCGCCCCGACGGGTGGGAGTTCCGCTGCCGCGTCACCCCGACCCCGGCGGATCGCAAGCTGCAGGAACGCATGGTGTCCTCCAAGCGCCAATCCCGGTCCCGTTCCCATTCGCCGTACGCGCGTTCCAAGTCTTGACAGCCCGAGCGGCCGCAATGCATAATCACGTCTCGTGGCTTATCCACCATACATGTATGCAGGCCGTGAGAAACCATGCCCGCGAGCGCTTCGCGGCGTGCCCCGCTGAGAGCCTGCCCCAGTGACACGTGCAGCGGAGGGGGGTGCCCCTGCCGCTCGCAGCAGCAACCATACGTCCTATTGATGGATTGGAGGAGGCAAAGATGGACAGGAACTACAAGGAAAAGCTCTCCGGTGTCTTCCCGCCTTGCATGACGGCGTTCGAAAAAGATGCCGTGGCCTACGACAAGATCAGGGCGAACATCGAGCGCTACAACACGACGCCGCTCCGCGGCTACATGCCTCTGGGCAGCAATGGGGAGTTCCAGAGCCTGACGGACGAGGAGTCGATCAAGATCATCGACGTATACCGCAAGCACAAGGCGAAGTCAAAAGTCATGATCGCGGGAGCGGCCCGCGAATCGGCGTACACAACGGGCGAGTTCATCAAGAAGATTGCTGACAAGGGCATCGATTTTGCCACGATCCTGCCTCCCCACTATTTCGTCGAGTTCATGACGGACGAGGCGCTCCTGAAGTACTACACCACGATCGCCGATCAC